>CANQYQ010000033.1 GCA_947628155.1 uncultured Clostridia bacterium | reverse complement strand
GCTACACTGCAAAAATATCCGTCATATTCTTCGTTGATTTCTACATCTTCATAGTACTCAGTTATTCCGTTCTTCATGTCTCTATTATACCATACTTCTTCTGCTTTGTAAAATTGATTTCCGTGGCCGCACCCTTTTTTCTGTTACAATAACAATATGCCGACCCGCGCTGTTTTATTTTATTTTTCTCGCAAGCAGCACGTTATCCATCGCGTTGAGTTTGTCTATAATATCATCCCCAACGCTTTCGTCAGTATTGATAATCGTGTATGCCACATCGCCGCGTGACGCGTTAACCATGTCGGAGATATTTACCGAAATGGCTTCCGTGTATTTCGCAAGCGCGTTAGGTACATTTTTATGAATAATGGTAAGTCTGCCGCCGCGGCTCTTAGGCAGCCAGCAGCGCGGGAAGTTAACCGAATTTACAATATTGCCGTGCTCAAGATAATCGGAAATTTCCTGACACGCCATAACCGCGCAGTTATCCTCCGACTCCTCCGTTGACGCACCCAGATGCGGGATGGCGAGAATGCCGTTTTCGCTGACCGCGCTCGCGCCCGGGAAGTCAACGACGTATTTTGAGACCTTACCCGACGCTATTGCCGCCTTAACATCCTCGTCGTTTACGAGACCGCCGCGCGCAAAGTTCAGGATCTTAACGCCGTCCTTCATCATCGCGAGCGCTTCGGCGTTGATTGAATCCCTCGTCGAATCGGTAAGCGGTACGTGAACCGTTACGTAATCCGATTTTTTATATAATTCGTTTACGTCCTTAACGACCTTGACCTTATCAGAAAGCTTCAGGGCGTTGTTTACGGACAGATACGGGTCGTAGCCGATAACATCCATGCCAAGACCTACCGCCGCGTTCGCGACAAGTATTCCTATAGCGCCAAGACCAATTACGCCGAGCGTTTTACCCATGATTTCATTGCCGGCAAAATGGGATTTGCCCTTTTCGACCTGCTTATCGATATCGTCGCCGTTTAATGTGCTCGCCCATTCGATACCCTCGACAATGTCGCGGGACGAAAGCAGCAACCCCGCGATAACAAGCTCTTTAACGGCGTTCGCGTTCGCGCCGGGGGTGTTGAATACTACGATACCCCTTTCGGTGCATTTGTCAATAGGAATATTGTTAACGCCCGCGCCCGCTCTTGCTACGGCGAGCAATGAAGCGGGCAGCTCCATATCATGCATTTTATAGCTTCTTAAAACAATGCCGTCGGCATTTGCCGTCTCATCGTCCGTGATCGTGTAATTATCGCCGAGCTGGTCAAGACCAATCTGAGCGATTTTGTTTAATGTAAGAATTTTAAACATTGTATTCTCTCCTCAATTTTATTTGTTTTACCGCGCCGCGGCGGGATGTGGGCATCCCGTCCTGCGGGGTTTTGTTATTCCGCATATCATGGCGGATATGGACATTCCGCCATATTGTACTTATTTGTTTTCCGCCTCAAATCTCTTCATAAATTCAACAAGCGCCTCCACGCCCTCAACAGGCATAGCGTTGTAAATGCTTGCGCGCATACCGCCTACGGTTCTGTGACCCTTGATATTGATAAAACCGGCGGCTGTCGCCTCCTTGACGAATTTCGCGTCAAGCTCGTCGTTACCTGTTACGAACGGTACGTTCATAAGCGAGCGGTCCTCGGGAACAACCGTGCCGTGGAACATCTCCGAGGAATCGAGATAGTCGTAAAGAATTTTCGCCTTTTTCTCGTTTATCTCCTGCAGCGCTTTTACGCCGCCCTTGTCCTTGATCCACTGAAGAACAAGACCGAGCATGTAAATGCCGTATGTCGGCGGTGTGTTGTACATCGAGCCGTTGTCGCGGTGAATGGAATATTTGAACATTGTCGGCGTTGCGTCGAGCGTGTCACCGATAAGGTCGTTTCTTACGATTACAAGCGTAACGCCCGCCGGGCCGAGGTTCTTCTGCGCACCGGCATAGAGTATGCCGAATTTTGTCACGTCGATCTCCTCCGCCATTACGCAGGACGAAATATCCGCGACGAGCACCGCGTCGGTGTCGGGGAGCTTCTTCTCCGTATAATGCGTGCCGTAAATTGTATTATTATAGCAGATGTAGCAGTAGTCCGCTTCCGGGTCGAACATGCTTCTGTCGGTTTGCGGGATATACGAAAACGTTTTATCCGCCGATGACGCGACAACGTTTACCTTGATATATCTCTCCGCCTCCTGGGCCGCCTTTTTTGCCCACTGGCCCGTGATGATATAATCCGCCTTGCCCGATTTTGTGCCGAGATTCATCGGAATGGCCGCGAACTGTGACGACGCGCCGCCCTGAAGGAACAGCACCGTGTAGTTGTCAGGCACATGCATGATCTCACGTACAAGCGCTTCGGCGTTGTCGATTATCGCCTTATACTCCTTTGAACGGTGACTCATTTCCATTACCGACTGCCCTGTGGCGCCGTATTCGGTCATCTCGGCCGCCGCCTTTTCAAGTACCTCAAGCGGAAGCATAGACGGCCCCGCCGAAAAATTGTATACTCTGCTCATTATATGTGTATCCTCCTTATTTTTAGGCGTTCCGCCGCTTTTTCGCGGGAGGAACAGCGCTTTTTACTTACGCGCTATTATATACTGTTTTGCCGAATTAGTCAACACAATTTTGTTAATTATTTAACGCGTCGAAGTAATTTTCTACACTTTCCGCAATAGCCCACGCTATTTCGGCCCGATATTCGTCATTTTGCAGCTTTTTCTCTTCTTCCGGATTGGAAATAAATCCGCATTCGACAAGAATAGACATTGTTACTGGATTCTTCATAAGAAACAAACGCGTATCGGCTGTCTTAACCGCGTTAGTTTCCGCGCCGGTCACGTCCGCTATGCTTTGCTGAATGCTTGCCGCGAGAGCTTCGCCGTCCGGGTGCTGCTTATCGTAAAAAATGCGAAGTCCGTTTGCCCTGCGGTTTGTAAACGAATTCATATGTATGCTTAGGAAAAGATCCGCGCCGCTGTTTTTTATGATTTGTAAACGGTTATTCATATCCGATACCTTCTTTTCGCGTATCGTCTGAGCGTCCTCGTCCCATATGCCGTCGTCCGTTTCACGCGTCATTATTACCTTTATCCCTTTGCCCTCCAGTACCTCCTGCAGCTTTTTTGCGATTGATAAGTTTATCTCCTTCTCATCCGTTCCGTTTGCTCCGACCGCGCCTCCGTCCGGCGCCCCATGTCCGGCGTCAACGACGACGCAGGGCTCCGAGTTATTTACCATTTGTCTGCCGACGCGCTCCACCACCGCTCCCGCGGCGGTGCCCGTCAGCGCGCACGCTATCACAAGACACGCTATCGGTCTTTTAATCTTAATCATATCCCCGCCTCCCGAAAAATTCCTGTCTTTTATAAATATGAATGCCCGCGCAAAAAAATATCTTTATCGGCAGGCGATATTTTCCGAAATGCTCTTTCGCGAACCACAGCGATCGTTTTGCACCAGCGTAAACATATGGCGTATAAAAGCATCCCGCTCCGCAACAAACGGAAAAGCCGCGTCAGCATGAGTAAAAAACGATTATAATAAAAAATGCCGCGAACGATATAAAGTCCGCGGCGACATGGAGGAGAGGATGGGATTCGAACCCACGAACGAGTTGCCCCGTTACGGCATTTCCAATGCTGTTCTAAAGTACGGAAAATGGCTTAAATACTGTGTTTTTTTAATTTTTGACTGTCATTGACTGTTAAACTTATGCATAACACATAATATTTTATCGTAATCGAAACAAGCGGTGTTATCAGAGCTTTCGCCTGCGTTTTGTGCGACGTTCACACTCCAAACGATTGTATAACTTTTTTTCGTCCATATCGGTCAAAACACAACACCATTCGGACAAAAGGAATTTGCAACGATGCCGATGATGTTCCGTCTGTTATCAGACCAATATTCCCTTGCGGACTTACGCACCGCGCCGTTTACCATACCGAAAAATCTTTTTCGTTCGCGGAGTATTTGTCCTCAAACATTTTCTGTATAGCCGTATCATATTCGGGCGAGTATTCCCCCAGCTTGAACGGTCTGCTCTTATCCCGCGTCCCTGTGTCCGAAACATCAAACACATACCGCGCGTCCTTGCCGCCTGCGACCATAATTCCCTTCGAGCCGCGCTTTATATACCGTTCCATACGCCTGTTCCATATGATTTTATTCAATGAGGATTTTTTCAGAGCGGATACCGGCGAACTTCGGCGACTGGCAGACGCTTTGAATATCAAAGTCAGGAGGTAGAAATATGTATGCGATCATTAGCTGCGGCAAAGAAATTGCATTATAAGACAATCACCGGCGATGAGTGGATTGGTAAATAATACGCAAATAGGGTAGAGGATCTATCGTCCCATACCCTATTTTTTTACGGTTTTGGATATATACATATATAATGACAATGAGTATCGCCGGTATATATCTAGATATCCAAATATATTACTCCACATACAAATCTACGGTTACACCCAATATATTTTAAAGCATAAGGCATATGCCCCACATGGCGCGCTTGGGATATGCTTTAAAATGGGCGGGTGTAACCGCAGAGTTGTATGAGAAGAAATAAAATAGCTTGCATAACGTGATATGTTGTAGTAAAATATTTGTAGGACAATTATTATATTTAAAGACTTCAAAGATATTTACATTATTGAACGGAAATAAACAGAGGAGAAACCATGAAAACAATAACAGGAACAGCGGTGATAATTGAAAATGAAAATAATGAATATTTGAAAAAAGTGGGGTTAAGAGAAATATAAAAAATATATTTAATATCAACAGATAAGTACGCGGTACAAAACAAGCGAGATTTTGTACCGTGAGATGGATTTAAAGGACAAGTTTAACGATGAGAAGGTTGTAAAACTACAAAATAGACAAAATTATTAAAATCAATTGTGGGAGGTTGATTGCTGTGGCTGTTCATATTTTTGCTTTAAGTGAAGAAAATTATAATGTATGTATTCAGAAGGGAATCGTTGGAATCCCTGAGGCAAAAAAAACTCTCGAATGCATGATAATGTATTCGACGGCCTGTTATCGCGGCTTGCCTGCATTAAAGAGGACGATTATATTTTGATGTATATAGTGAACAAAAAGGAATTGCGTGGAGTATGGCAGGCTGACGGGGAACCGTATTATGATGAGGCAAAAATATGGGATGACAGGGTTTACCCGTTTAGATGCAGAATAAAATGCTCAAAATATAATTTTAGTAGATTTTTAAGCTTGAATGATATAAATGACTTAAGAAATAACGGTAAAATATGGACTTGGGCATTGCAGCGTGCGAGCGGGTCAAATTCAATGTTTTCAATATCCAATCAGGAATTTGAAATTCTGTTAAACGAATATATGAAGATTAATCCGTTTTCAATGGAGAAAAGGTTCATACCGCAGCCATCCCCGTTTCACGAAAATAACATATTAAAAATGTTACATACAGACGGAGATTTGCTCAAATATGAATATACAGTGATGACGCATCTGAGTAATGCGTTCTCAAAATGTGAATTTACAAACATATTTGGTAATTATGCGGATTTCCTTTGTTATGTGCCAACGAGCTTAGGGAGGGAAATGGACATATTGCTGTTGTTTGAAAATCCGAACAGCAGGCAAGTAATATCGTATGATATAATTGAAGTCAAACGTGATGAATTTGATATACATGCATTGACACAGCTTGTAGATTATGAATCATGGTTTCTCCAGAAAAAGGTATCCGGAGATCTAAATATGATTAGAACAAGCGCTATTGCGAAGTCGTTTTCTGATGACGTGGTTGATTATGTGAAAAAAACGCGAAAAAATAGAAAATAAGCCTATAAAATTATTAAAATATAAATATGTTAACGAGCAGTTTGTATTAGAACAAATACAATAGATTAGCGCAGTAAATAAGAGGGATTATATAAATTTTCGTATGATGCGACATGATTAACCATTCACAAAAATGTTGACAATTCGGTACGAATATGATAATATTTTATTGGTGATACACATGGAACACAGACCCGGTAAAATTATAATAAGCTCGGCAGGAGGCACGGCTTCGGAGGGAGCGAAAACATATAAGGTGTCAATCCCGTCCGCATGGGTAAATGAAATGGGATTGAATGAATCGAAGCGCGAAATAGAGCTTGCGTTCGACGGAAAAACCATATCGGTGGCGGCGCTGCTTTCGGCCGAAGAGTTTGTAAAGCAAAAAAAGGCGGCAAATCACGATGTCCGCAAAATAAATTTCTATGACGGGAACGAATTGTGCAGCGCGGTTTACGCCGATTTTAGCGACATGACTCTCAGGGCAGAGAATTTTACTTCCGATATTGTCAAAACCGCGTTCGGAAATAATACTTTTCCTGCGTGGGAGGACTTTGAGGATTTTCTCGAAGAACGCTGTGTTCCACGCGGACGAAGCGGTATAAGGGAATACCTTGAAGCGCTGGGACTGGACGAGCATGACCCGATTGAGATAATCAAAAAAACGGGCGGCAGAATGGCGGAGGATGAACAATGGCTGACAATAGAAAAAATATAAAACTTGTGTCGGGCGCGAAAATCGCCGAAACTTCGTCTAAGGGGAATCAGGAAAAGTGGTTTGAGGGCGGAAAATGGTACAAGCTCGACCAATTCGGCTACGAGGCGCTGAGCGAATCGCTTATTTCGGCGCTGCTCGAAATGAGCAATATCGAAACCGACACACCATTCACGTTTGTACGTTACTCGCCGATGCGTGTTTCGGTTCGCGGAGTGATGAGGGTTTGCAGCGTAAGCGATAATTTTATGAAAAAAGGCGAATCGCTTATCACGGTGAACCGGCTTTTATCGCAGGTACTCGGCTGTCCGCTTAAGGACAAGCTCGCGCCGCTCACGAGCGGTAAAAGGAGAATTGCGTATCTTGCTGACGCGGTTACGGAGTACACAGGGCTTGATGACTTTGGCGCGTATCTTACGCTTCTTTTCGAGGTGGATGCGCTGTTTTTGAACGACGACAGGCATTTGAACAATATCGCCGTTCTGAAAACGGGTAGGAAGTACGATTATTGCCCGATTTTCGATAACGGCGCGGGGTTGCTGTCAAACACGCAAATGCTGCCGATGGACATTATGCCGAAGGGCTTAATTTCGACGCTTAAAGCGCGTCCGTTTATGATGACATTTACAAGGCAAATGAACACGGCACGGGCAATTTACGGCGGTCAGCTTGCAATGCCGAAACTGAGCAGGGCGGATATTGCCGAATATCTTGCGCCGCTGCTGGAATTTTATACGCAGAGGGATAGGGGAATTATCTCGGATAGGGTTACAGAGTGTATATTGACACGGCAGAAATGTTTATAGGGAATTATAAAATACTTTAACAGGACTTGGATTTAAAAATCTGAGTCTTTGCCCGATTTCTATATTCGCTGTTGAAATAATATTGAAAATGTGGTATAATTATATTAAGGATTGGCATCATGTGATCTGTGGTATAATAAATTTTGCGCAAGTTTAGAGGTGATATTTCGTGAACAATGATCCATTCAAGGAATACATTAAAGAATCCGAACCGATGAAGCGTGATAAGGGGTATGCCTGGCACACGGCTATCGGTCTGCAGGCGGTTGATGGACTAAAAACGTCGGAATATCTGACTCAAACCGCCATCCGAAATATCGAGGGTGAAATCTCATTTGAAGAAGCGGATGCACTTTTGCAGACATACTACAAGGAAAATCCCATCCGCGATGCGGGAGACCGCACCGAGGAGGCGGACAAGGTTTCGGCGAGGATTGCGGCGATTTTGTCCGAGAGGGCTTTCAGCTTTACACCGAATGAGTATCTTTCAATTCACAGAAAACTCTTTACAGGCATCTATTCTCATGCGGGACGCATTCGTGATTATAACATCACGAAGAAGGAGTGGGTGCTGAACGGAGCGACAGTGCTTTACGGCAGCGCGACCGAGCTTCGGGCGACGCTGGAATACGATTTTTCCGAAGAGAAAAAGTTCTCTTACCGTAATCTTTCTATGGATGAAATTATCCGTCATCTTGCGATGTTCATATCCCGGCTGTGGCAAATTCATGTATTCGGCGAGGGCAACACCAGAACGACCGCGGTTTTCTTCATCAAATACCTCCGCACGCTGGGCTTTGAAGCTGCAAATGACATTTTTGCCGAGAACGCGTGGTATTTCCGTAACGCGCTGGTAAGAGCAAACTACAATGACCTGAAAAACGGCATCCACGAAACAACAGAATATCTTGAGATTTTCTTACGCAATCTTCTCCTGAACGAAAATCACCCGCTTCATAACAGGACATTGCACATTAGTGGAATATTCAAAGAAGCAGAAAAACCGGACATTGAAGCAGCAGAACCGGACATTGATGTTATAAAACCGTACATTGAGAAAAATTTTCGTCCCAAAACGGCAGGTAATATTATCAAACTGTTCGAGACGTTTCGGTATCAAGAAATATTCGGGCGTTCGGATATAATGGAAGTGCTTGATATTAAATCGTCAAGAGCGTCAGAAATGCTGAAAGAGATGGCGGGATGCGGAGTTATTGAAGCGGTTTCGGGATATGGGAAGGGAAAGTATCGGTTCCGGAGACGTTGAGCAAAAATAGAATAAAGCAAAAAATGCCTAAGCTAAACAGAAAGGATATTATCAAGCCGCTTATGCCGCTTCTCGAATTTTATCCGCAAAAGGATAGAGAGGTCATTTCGGATAGGGTTACGGAGTGTATATTGACGCGGCAGAGGTTTTTGTAATTCATTTTGTGCATATGGCGATTATTCAAAACAGTAAATAAAAATTAAGATTTAATCTTAAAAAAAATATTTAAATATGTTAAAATACAATAGCATAGTTTTAAATATTACATAATATTTTTGAAAATATTAATTAATAGTTATGTGGGATGAAATAATGCATTTGGATTTTGATAAATCTTTTATAAAAGATCAATGTCAGATTTTTACGCCAGAGCAACAGGTAATCCAGATGTTGGACTTAGCGGGCTATACAAAATGCGTGTATGGTAAAAAAGTATTAGAAAATTCCTGTGGAAATGGCGAGTTTTTGAAAGAAATCGTTACGAGATACGTGCAAATAGGTAGAGATGAAAATATATCTGATGAAGATATAAAAATGGGATTAGAACAAGATATTGTTGCATATGAAATTGACGATAAATTAATTGCTGAGTGCAAACGTAAACTGAATGAGATTATTGAGAAATATGGTATTTCAAATGTTAATTGGAATATTATGTGCGAAGATTTTCTTGCTGATGAAGTTGAGATATTATTTGATTATATTATAGGCAATCCTCCATATATAGCTTATCCGGATTTGCCAACAGATGTTAGGAAATATATAAAAGATAATTTTTTGACATGCAAGAAAGGAAAATTTGATTATAGTTATGCCTTTATTGAAAAATCATATAATAATCTTGCGCAAAAAGGAAAATTGATATATTATTCCGAGTAATATATTTAAAAATGTTTATGCCCAAAATGTTAGAGAATTAATTAAAAAGGACATTGTTTTGAAATGGATCTTGCTAGTTTATTGTATTCTAAAAATTCAATCACAATTATGGATAATGGATATGGGATGGATGAGAATACACTTCGGTGTGCGTGGATGAATATAGGAACCAGCAATAAAGAAGAAAAAAGAGTTAATCTGCAAGGACGCATTAAAACAGGAGCAAAAGGCATAGGGCGTTTTGCCTTAGATAAATTGTCAACAGCAACCACGGTCTATACTAAAAGCAATAATGATGTATAAAAAAATGGAATATTGACTGGGAACAATTTGAAACCGCATCGCTGTTAGATGAAGTTACAGCCGCAATAGATAACTGTGATGTTACGTTTTATAAAGTTGCCCAGCAAAATGCTACGGGCAGATTTAAGGCTTTTGAAAATTACAAATGGGAAACAGGTACAATTATACTTCTTTCGCCAACAAGGGATGTATGGTCAAGTAATCTTTTTTCAAAACTTAATATAAATCTTAAAAGTCTGTTCCCGAGTACAAATAATTCTAAGTTTGATATATATGTTACTAACCTATACTATCCGCAGTATTCATTTGACAATGAGCGATTTTATCTGAACGAATCGGAGTATGACTATAAGATTATAGGAATATATGACGGTGACAATAAAATCTCTGTAAAGTTAACAAGAAACGAAATCGAAACAAGGAAACAAAAAACATTAATAAAAATAGATGATGACACACAAATTTCAGTGCCTTTATCTGATTTTTGGGGGAAGGGACGCATTTCAAAAAAGCAATTATAGGCATTCGGATTACGCAAAAACAATATTAAGAGAATTTGATGCTGTAAAATTAACGAAATTTGATCCTAATTTACTTAAATCAGTAGGCGCATTTGAAGTAGAGTTGTATTTTATAAAAAATGCTCCAAGCCCAATAGATATTGTGAAGCCAGTAGTTGCCTCAATTCGAAAGGATATTATAAATAACTTTTCTGGTATTAAGTTGTATAGGGATGGATTTAAGGTGCGTCCGTATGGAGAAAAAGGCGGTCCGAGCTATGATTGGCTGTCTCTTGGATTACGTGCTCAGCGGAGCCCTGCTGCTGTTTCTCATATAAGTGGAAGTTGGCGGGTAAGATTGAATCAAATAATTGGAGCTGTGCGTATCACAAGAGACGGCAATCCCAATTTAATGGATATGGCGAATCGAGAAGGACTTGTAATAAATTCTGAATATCACGCGTTCGTAAAAATAATTGAGAAAATTATTGAGACGTTTGAGGCAGATAGGCAAACTGTATTTAAGGAATTTGACGTGTGGACAAAAGATAAAATTGATTCTGTATCTAAGACAGGTGATATAATAAATCAAGCAAAAAAGAATTAAGACAAGGGGGATTGAGTATATGCTGGAAATATTAAAATATTTAGAATATGTGGAAGACAACCGTCAACCGTGGAAAATCAAGCACAAGGCGAGTGATTGCATCGCGATCACGCTGTTCGCGACGCTTGCCAATGCAAATGAATGGACAGAGATACATGCTTTCGCCGAAATGAACGAGAATTTTCTTCGTAAATACCTTGAACTGCCGAACGGCATTCCGTCACACGATACGATTCAACGCGTCATGTCAATGGTAAAGCCGCAGTTTTTGCAAAATATGCAGCTGTCATGGAATGAGATGCTGTCCGCCGGCGAGGGCGAGAGGTTGAAAAAATTATTAAATATTGACGGTAAAACTATTCGAGGAAACGGCACCAAAGATAAGAAAGCTATGCATATAGTTACAGCTTACGGCAAAGAAGACGGCATATGCTTCGGTCAAAAGGTTGTACATGAAAAAGAGAATGAAATTACCGCTATTCCCGAGCTCTTGTACTGCTATGTTTCAGGGATTTTTCAACTCGTGTCCGATACGTATTCTCATAGGTATATGGTTTGACTGTGTTTTGTTTATAGACAGCCAACAATTTATCCGCCCGGTAGGAAAACCTATTGATGAGGTTTTCTTATTGGGGAAAGGGAGTGGACATTTATACCATATCAAAATTAATGGGACATTCGGGCGTAGATGTTACCGCGTCGGTCTATGTTCACAATGATATAGAGGTATTAAGAAGAGCAATCGGAGCGTAAATTTGACTGTCATTTTGACTGTAAAAATCACCGACAAGTACCGATAAAGGGGAGGTCGAGTTGTCTGTGCAAAAAATAAAAGGCTCAGAAACCGAATAAAACCTAAGTTTTTCGCGTAACCAAGCCATTTTTAATGGAGGAGAGGATGGGATTCGAACCCACGAACGAGTTGCCCCGTTACAGCATTTCCAATGCTGCGCCTTCGACCACTCGGCCACCTCTCCGCACTCACTTTGAAAAGTATACCACAAAGCAATTAAAATGTCAATCGTAAATTTATTAAATCAGCGAATTTTTAAGCGCATAATTTCCGGGAGTCGGGAAATAATGATAATGACCTCACAAAACACATAACCGTTTATACAAAGGCGTATAACGGTTTTGACCCCCTTATTTGATGGTACGGGATAAATCATGGATTTATCCCGTATATTTTTTGAAAAGTACAAATTACAAAGGACGTACCTGAAGCGATACGTCCTTATGGTTTTAACATACAGTCGGCCGTTTTATAAACGGCTTATTTTTTATTCGCCCAAAACCGCAATTTCGGAAATATGGCAGTAATTCTTATTCGGCTCGGTGTCGCCGTCGCCGTTGTAGCGGATGTATCTTGCCTTGACGGGAGAGGGGAACATATATTTTTCAAATTCCTCGCTTTCGCCGCTGTTCTGCGTTTTCGGCAAAGCCTCCGACCAAGTTTCGCCGTCCGTCGAATATTCGATAAGGAACGGATACGTTCTTTCGCTGCCCTTCCACATCGCTATCGCAACGCCGGTTACAGTCTGCTCCGAACCGAGATCCACCGTCAGCGTATTCGGGCCGTTCGCCGACCAGCGCGTTGAAATATCAAGGTCAACAGCGCCCTGCTCAAGATTGCCGTCGTTATCAGTGGCGGTTACGCCGTAAACGTCGAGCTGGTTATCATAATATTTCTCGCCCGTGCCGTTTATCGCCACAACCTCTATCTTATCCGGTACAGCCGCGGAGGTCAAGCTTTCCTTTATCGCCGAAGCGGAAGCGTCTGACAGATCCTGCTCAATATCGGAAATCACGATAAGGCCGTCGTTCCAGAACACATTTTTACCGAGCGCCTCCGCTACAGATCTCAGCGGTACAAGCGTGCGGTCGTTCTTTATCACAGGCGCTGTATCCATCGTCTCGCTCTTCGTATTCGACACAACGTCCACCATTCCGCTGCCCGGAGTTCCGGCGGTTTTGCCATGATAATCACCCGTTTCATACGCTGCTTCGCCGACTCTCATGCCTACGTATTTGCCGTCCGGAGTAAAAACGGTTATCTGCCACTGTGTGTCGGGATTCCAATTAACCTCAGCGCCGAACGCCTCCGAGATAAAGCGGATAGGCACGAGTGTGCGGTCGTTTTCGTCAATCTCCGGCACAACGTCGGTATTATCGTTGTCTATACGTGTCGGCTGTCCCTTGATAAGCGCTGTCGGGCATCCGACAGCGAGCGTCAGGTTTTCTCCCGTGTACAAGTCGGAAATATTCCATGACTTCTTCGCCAAATCGGGGTTTTTCTGCCCGTTTACCGTGATCTGCGGCACGGGAATTTCTTTCGTGTCAAAGCCTAAATAATAGCTCGTATGCGTCGGCTGATTATAGCATGTATTCTGCAGCGCAACATGATTTCTGTACTGGATATCATGCATAAGCGTCGGTATTCTGTATCCGGTCGGCGTGGTCGTCGTAAACAGACGCAGCGCGCTGCTGTCCTTAAGCGGATAAATAACCTCCTCGCGCCAGTCGCCCAGAAGATCGGCCGTGAGCGACGGATTGGCCTTCGTGCCGTTTATGGCGTATGTTCCCGATGCGGTAAAGATCGTGTCGGTTTTCTGTGTCTCGTGGTTCCATTTGCCTATATAAATACCGTCTTGAACCTCACGTCCGAGATCGCCGTCCCACCACGCGAAAAAGTTTGCCGCCATGGTATAGCTTGTCGAGATAACCTCGCCCGCCGCGGTCGTGAGAACGCCGGCCGCCGACCAGCCCTCCGCACCGGGATAGTTCGGGTCGATATCATCCGCCGCGCCGCGTCCGTTATCGCTTTCGGTTTTCATACCGTACAGGATCTCGCCCGTACGCGCGTCGCGCATTTCATATCCGTAATCCGAGCCTGTGTCCTCGTGGCAGGAATATACCTCAAGTCCGGGCCTTGACGGGTCGAGATCCGCGACATGCTGCGCGTCGCCATGGCCTAAACCCGTCGAGTACATCGGCTTTCCGTCGTTATCGACCGCGAGCGAGCCGTAGATTATCTCATCGCAGCCGTCATAGTCAACGTCCGCGAGCGACATCGAGTGGTTGCCCTGGCCGATGTATTTGTTATCGTAATCCATCGTGTCAAAGCGCCATTTTTGCTCTAATTTCCCGTCCTTTAAGTCATACGCGGCCATAACGGTCCTGCCGCCAGCGTCGCCCTCCGGGCCTGTGTAATAGCCGCGGCAGAATACCATGCTCGGTCTTTCGCCGTCAAGATAGCCTATGCCGGCAAGATAACGCTCCGAGCGGTTACCGTAACTGTCGCCCCATGTCGTTACGTCCCATTCCTTGCCGTTCTTCGTATGTCCGGTCGTCTGCGGGTCGTAATCAACATTGTCAACGATCGTTCCGTCTTCGCCGTTAAACACCGTTAAAAACAGCGGGCCGGTGAGGTTCTTGCCGTCGTTTTCAGCCGCGTAATTCGCCTTCTCGTTTCCGATAACCGTACCATCGCCGGCAACTGTTCCGTCAGCCGTGCGGCATGCCATTTCGGCCTTTCCGTCCATATCGAAGTCGTATACCATGAACTGCGTGTCGTGCGCGCCGGAACGGATATTCGGGCCCATATTGACGCGCCACATACGCGTGCCGTCCATCTCATATGCGTCAATAATGCATTCGCCTGTGAAACCCACCTGCGCCGCGTCCTTCGCGTTCGACGGATCCCACTTGAGCACTATCTCATACTGACCGTCGCCGTCAAGATCCGCCGCCGACGCGTCGCTCGCGGAATATGTATATTCCTCATCGTTTACCTTGTTCGGTTCGGGCTTTTCTATCGGAATATCGATATGGTCGTCCGCCCATGGCGTCACCGCCGCGCATTTTTCGCCCTCTTGGCCGTCTGTTACGGGCGCGACCTGATACGACTTGCCGGGGTTTATGTCCGTGTAATTCGTCGCGTTCATCGGCTCGGGATTGACCAAATTACCGTCGCAGTACAGATTATATTTCGTGTCCGCGCTCTCCGTGCCCAGCCAGCGCCATGACACGAACACGGTTTTGCCGACCGTAACCGCGACAAGCCCGCGGTCAATGTCCTCCATCGGACGCTGGATATCCGGGCGCGCGTCGATAAGCTTCTGTGTCTCGGCGGCCGTCTCCGCGCTTCCGCCCACCTTAAGACTTTGTCCTACCGTCGGCTTGTCCGCCGCGAATGCTGGAACAGCCGCCGAAGCGCATATCGCCGCGGCCGATACCGCCGCGATAATTTTCCTCATTTTCATCTTTCTCTCTCCTCTTTAAATATATTTTTTACCTTTGGCAGCCGAATCGCCGTTGATTGCGCGCCGGTCACGCCGTTTTAATGATTTCCTGCCATCTTTCGTATGCCGCGTCCCACTCATCGCTGTCCTGCGGCTCATAAACATTAATATCAAACGAGCTTTTGACGACCTGCCGGCCCTCGTTTAGATCCTTTATCGCGCCCATCGCCATCGCCTGCACGATTACGTTTCCGATACTTGTCGCCTCGACCGGGCCGGTGCTTACACGGCGCTTTGTGGCGTTAGCGGTAAATTGACAAATCATCTTGTCCTTGATACCGCCGCCGACGATGTTTATAACGTTGTATTTGTTGCCGGTAACCTCTTCCATGCCCTCGACTGTCGCGCGGTACTTAAAACCCAGGCTCTGCGCTATGCAGCGGATAACCTCGCCCTTTGTCTCCGGCACCTTCTGGCCCGTCTTCGCACAGTAATCCTTAATGCGCTTCGGCATATTGCCGGGCGTCTGGAACGCCGGATAATCCGGGTCGATCATCGACGCGAACGGCTCGGCCTCATTCGCCTGGCGTTCAAGCTCGTCAAATGATAATTCTTCGCCTTCGCGTATCCACTGTCTGCGCGACTCCTGTATGAGCCACAGACCCATGATATTCTTTAAAAATCGTATCGTCTTATTCGCGCCGCCCTCGTTTGTGAAGTTATATTTTAACGCGCCCTCCGTAATATTGGGTTTTGGCAGCTCAACGCCCATAAGCGACCATGTGCCGGAGGATATGTATATGAAATCATCCTGATTCGGCACGGGCACGGATACGACCGCCGAACCGGTATCGTGCGACGCGACCGCCGCAACCGGCACCTGCTCGATCCCCAGCTCCTCCGCAAGCTCGGGCTTGACCTTGCCCACGATCGTTCCGGGCATTACAACGTCCGTAAAAATATCCTTCGGTATTCCCATTTTATCCATCAAATCATACGACCACTCGTACTTTTCCGAATTGTAAAGCTGCGTCGTGGACGCGTTTGTGTACTCGGTCGTCTTTACGCCGGTAAGGAAGAAATTGAACAAATCGGGGATCATCAAAAGTGTTTTCGCTTCCTTAAGCGTTGCGTCATCCGAAAGACGCGCCGACAAAAGCTGGAAAATCGTGTTGAACCAGTTAAACGCGATGCCCGTTTCCTTGTAGATCTCCTCCTTCGGCACGAGCTTAAACGCCTCGTCGTACATGCCCTCGGTGCGCGTGTCGCGGTAGTGGTACGGATTGCCTAAAAGCTTATCGTCCTTGTCCAAAAACCCGTAATCGACCGCCCATGTGTCTATTCCGATGCAGTCGATATCGCGGTCGCCGGAATTTACGCATTTTAAAATGCCCTGCTTGATCTCGAAAAACAGACGCAGAATATCCCAATGCAGATTGCCGTTTATGTTTACCGGGTCATTTGAAAAGCGGTGTTTTTCCTCGAGCGTTATCCTCTCGCCGTCATATGTCGCAAGCATCGCCCTGCCCGACGACGCGCCGAAATCGAACGCTAAAAATTTATACGTTTTTGCCATATATGATACCTCTCTTTTATATAGTTTAATTAGTACTATTATACAATAAATTTGAAATTATGTCAATATTAACTGATAATTATTTACAAATATAGGTATTTCTCCCGAAGCGGCACGGCCGCCGCTTAACGGATATTGCGAACAGGCGAATAATTTGAAAAATCGTGCCGAATATATTGACAAAGCAACCAAAATATGGTATAATAACAATGTAGCTTTAAGTAAATTTATAAGTAAGTTTAAATGCGGCTTTAAGCAAATTTAACGAAAGGAGGTGCGGCAAATGATCCGAATAATGCTATTTTCACCCGTAAGGGGGG
>CANQYQ010000032.1 GCA_947628155.1 uncultured Clostridia bacterium | reverse complement strand
GGCGCAAGCAGAGCGTTCCCGTGAGCGAAATTGCATATGGGCACACGTTTCGCAGGGCGCGATGCCCACATCGCGCCGCCACATGCAAAAGCGATAAACATAAATTTTATGTTGAATTATAATCCGTTATATGGTATACTCTTCCTGTAAGCATAAAAACTTCGCAAAAAAGAAAGAGGTGTAATATGGGCGGATTTTTTGCAGCCGCGTCAAAGGACGACTGCGTTTTCGACTTATTTTACGGCACGGATTACCATTCGCATCTGGGCACGCGCCGCGCGGGCATGGCGGTCTACGACAAGGAAACGGGATTCGAGCGAGCCATTCATAACATTGAAAACGCGCCGTTCAGGACGAAATTCAACACGGAATCACATTCAATGCGCGGACAGCTCGGGATAGGCTGTATTTCCGATTTCGAGCCGCAGCCGGTGCTGGTGCGGTCGCAGCACGGTACATTCGCGATTGCGACAGTCGGAAAAATCAACAATACGGAGGAGATCGCCGAAAAAATCATTAATCAAAAGGTGCATTTCTTCGAGCTCGGTTCGGGTGAGATCAATCAGACCGAGCTTGTCGCGGCGATAATCAATCAGAAGGATAACTTCATCGAGGGCATAAAATATGCGCAGGAGATAATCGACGGCTCAATGAGCATGCTTATACTCACTCCGCGCGGTATATACGCCGCGCGCGATAAGCTGGGCCGCACTCCGATAGTGATTGGCAGGAGAGATAACGGTTACTGCGCGAGCTTTGAAAGCTTCGCGTATCTGAACCTCGGCTATACCGATTACAGGGAACTCGGCCCGGGTGAGATCGCCGTTATGACGCCGGACGGCGTAAAAACCCTTGCAGAGCCCGGTGACAAGATGAAAATCTGCACATTTTTATGGATTTATTATGGTTACCCCGCGTCAACATACGAGGGCGTCAATGTCGAATGTATGCGCTATAACTGCGGCAAACACTTGGCGCGGCGCGACGACGGCAAGGTGAAGCCGGACATGGTCGCGGGCATACCCGATTCGGGCAACGCGCACGCGATAGGGTATTCAAACGAGTCGGGCGTAAAATTCGCGCGTCCGTTCGTCAAGTATACTCCGACCTGGCCGCGTTCGTTTATGCCGACGCATCAGGACAAGCGCAATCTCATCGCGAAAATGAAGCTGATACCAGTTCATGACCTTATCGACGGCAAGAGCCTGATGCTTATCGACGACTCTATCGTGCGCGGCACGCAGATGCGTGAAACGACGGAGTTTCTGTATGCGAGCGGCGCGAAGGAGGTACATATCCGCACGGGCTGCCCGCCGTTATTATACGGGTGCAAATACCTGAATTTTTCGCGCTCGACCTCCGAAATGGAGCTTATAACAAGACGGGTCATTAAGGAGCTTGAGGGCAAAGATCCGGACGATAAGACGTTAAAGGAATACGCCGACCCCAACAGTGAAAAGTATAAAACGATGGTAAAGAAAATAGGTGAGAAGCTGCACTTTACGTCGCTTCGCTATCACCGTCTCGACGATATGATCGACTCGGTCGGAATAGATCCGTCAAAGCTTTGCACATACTGCTGGAACGGCGAGGAATAACGAAAAAGAACGCGTACAGGTATTATTTTGCGGCATGAAGCCAAAACGGAAGGCGTATCATATTAATATCATATGATACGCCTTTTTTTGGTACCTATACGGTAACAGGGGTAAATCGGCGGGGATTTTTTGCTGACGAGACTGTCCGCGGATAAATTATACATATTTTGGGGTATAGGGTCAATATTCAATTATATATGGTTATAAAATATTTGACAGAAATATTATCAGGTGGTATAATATCATAAGATATCAGCAATATGTTATACGGAAAAACAAACGGCCATACGGCAAATGAGGGGTGGATGATGTAAAATAATCATAGGAGCGGATGAAAGAAAAAAATATAAATTCAATTACAAGAATTGACAAATCGGAAAAATTAGGGTATTATATCAAGGAATATTTAAAGGATTAATAGAAAGGATAGTTGATTATGAACGTATTATTTGCCACATCGGAATCGACGCCGTTCGCGAAGACGGGCGGTTTGGGCGACGTAGCGGGTTCTCTTCCGGCGGCGCTCAGGGAAAAGGGCGTTGACGCGAGAGTTATCATGCCGCTTTACAGATGTATTCCGCAGGAATACAAGAATAAGATGAAGTACATCGACCATATCTATATCGACATGGCATGGCGCAAGCAGTACGCGGGCGTATTCGAGATGGAGTATAACGGCTGTATTTATTATTTCGTGGACAATGAATTCTACTTCAACGGCGAAACGCCGTACAGCTACATTCATCTTGACTGCGAGAAGTTCATATTCTTTTCGAAGGCCGTACTGTCGCTGCTTCCGACGCTGGGATTCCGTCCCGACGTTATAAACTGCAACGACTGGCAGACAGGACCCATTCCGGTGTTCCTTGACACGTTCCAGGATAATCCGTTCTTCCAAGGGATAAAGACGGTCATGACGATTCATAACCTCAAATTCCAGGGCAGATGGGATTTCCGCGCGATTAAGGACGCGATGGGAATAAGCGATTATTATTTCACACCGGATAAATTGGAGTATTACAAGGACGCGAATCTTTTAAAGGGCGGACTTGTGTACGCGAACAGGATTTCCACTGTTTCCGACAGCTACGCCGGAGAGATCACGACTCCCGAATACGGCGAAGGCCTTGACAGCCTGCTCTCGGCGAGACGGAACGATCTGACGGGTATAGTAAACGGCATTTCCTATACCGATTGGGATCCCGCCAAGGACAGCATGATTTACGTAAATTATACGCAGAAAACCGCCGCGAAGAAAAAGGCGGAGAACAAGATGAAGCTCCAGGAGGAGCTGGGGCTGCCGGTGGATAAGGATAAGATGCTTATAGGCGTTGTATCGCGTCTTACCGACCAAAAGGGATTCGATCTTGTGGCGTATAAGCTTGAGGAGCTTTGCCAAAGCGAGGTACAGCTTGTGGTGCTGGGTACGGGCGATGAGAAGTATGAGAATCTGTTTCGCCATTACGCTTGGAAATATCCCGATAAGGTATCGGCGCAGATTTATTTCTCGAACGCGATGTCGCATAAAATTTACGCGGCAGCGGATGTGTTCCTGATGCCGTCGAGGTTTGAGCCGTGCGGACTTTCGCAGCTCATTTCAATGCGCTACGGCACGCTGCCGCTTGTAAGAGAGACGGGCGGATTAAAGGACACGGTCATTCCGTATAATGAATATACGGGCGAGGGCACGGGATTCTCGTTCGCGAATTACAACGCCGATGAAATGCTTAAGGTCATATGGTACGCGATGGACGTATATTATAACCACCGCGGCGCATGGAACAAGCTTATGGATAACGCGATGAGCGCGGATTATTCGTGGAATGTTTCGGCGGATAAGTACATTCAGATGTACAGCTCATTGACCGGAATACCCGCGCCGGAGGCTAAGGTATCCGAGAAGACGCCGGAGGCGGAGGAAAAGCCGGCGAAAAAGCGTCCGGGCAGACCGAAAAAGTCCGAAAAGGCCGAGGACAAAGCCGATCCGAAGACCGTGAAGGCGACCGCGAAAACCACAAAGAAGGCGGCGGCAAAGTCCGGTAAAACCGCGAAAAAGACAACGGCAAAAAAGCCGGAGACTAAGAAAAAGGAAAGCTTTGAGGAGCGTCTGAAAAAGGACGCGGAGGCTTCGGAGAAAACGGCCGTAAAGGCGGCAGATCCGAAGGTCAAGAAGGTAAAAAATCCTTTTGAGGAAAAATAATTTGAGGGGAAGTAAATAAATATTATGGCACAGACAAAAAAAGCAAAAACGATAAAGCTTACCGCGAAGGAGGAAGCGTTAAGGAATGAGATCATAGGCAAGGTAAACCGTCATTTCGGCAAGGTGCTCGAGGACGCGACGCCGCATATGATTTATACCGCGTGCGCGCTGACTGTCCGCGATAGGATAATGGAGCAGTGGGCAAAGTCGCACAAGGAGGTAAAGAAGGAGGGCTCGAAAAAGCTGTATTACCTTTCATTCGAGTTCCTTATGGGAAGGCTTTTAAGCACGAATATCTTAAACCTTATGCAGACGAAGGAGTATGAGCGTGTATTGGAGAGCTTGGGTTACACCCTGCAGGACGTAGCGGAGCTTGAAAACGACGCGGGACTCGGAAACGGCGGCCTGGGACGTCTTGCGGCGTGCTTTATCGATTCGCTTACCACGCTTGATTTGCCCGCGTACGGCAGCACGTTAAGATACGAATACGGCTTGTTCCGTCAGAAGATCGTTGACGGATACCAGACAGAGGTACCCGATACATGGCTTGAAAACGGCAACGCGTGGGAGGTCGCAAGACCCGAGGAAACGGTATCGGTTAATTTCGGCGGTCACGTCGAGTCGTACTGGGATAACGGTCGTTTCATATGCAATTATAAGCCGCAGAACACCATTCTCGCGATGCCTTACGATATTCCGCTTGTCGGATACAAGTCGAAGATTGTAAACAAGCTCAGATTATGGAGCGCGAAATCGCAGAATTCGATGAATATGCTCGCGTTCAATCAGGGCGATTACGCGAAGGCGATGGAGGAAACCGCGTTGGCGGAGGTTATTTCAAAGGTGCTTTATCCCGAGGATAACCATACCGAGGGTAAGGAGCTTCGCTTAAAGCAGCAGTATTTCCTTGTATCGGCGACATTACAGTGGATTTTGCGCGAGTTTGAGGAGAGAAACGGCGAGAACTGGGCAAAGCTTCCCGATAAGGTCGTCATTCACATCAACGACACGCACCCGACTTTGGCGATCCCCGAGATGATGCGCATTCTCATGGACGAGAAGGGCTTAGGCTGGGACGAAGCGTGGGATATCGTTACGCATACGTTTGCGTACACCAACCATACCGTCCTTGCGGAGGCGCTTGAAAAGTGGCCGCTTGACCTGTTCGGACGCGTTCTGCCGCGTATCATGATGATCGTCGAGGAAATAAACCGTCGTCTTATGATCCGCCTTGAGGAGGCGTATCCGGGCGACCACGGCAAGCAGAAGTACATGGCCGTTATTTCCGATAATCAGGTATTTATGGCGAATATATGCCTTGCGAGCTGCTTCGCGGTAAACGGCGTATCGCAGCTCCACACGGAGATTTTGAAGTCCGATATATTCAAGGATTATTACAACCTTGACCAGAGCCGCTTCTTCGCGATAACGAACGGTATCACGTTCCGCCGCTGGATCGCTCAGTGCAATCCGGAGCTTACGGAGCTTATTTCGTCGAAGATAGGCGACGAGTGGATCAAGGACGCGACGAAGCTTGAAGCGCTGAAGCCGTACGCGAAGGATGGGGAATTTAAGAAGAGATTTGCCGAGATCAAGCATGATAACAAGGTTCGCCTTGCCGAGTATATCAAGGAGCATAACGGAATTGAGATAAATCCCGATTCTATCTACGACGTACAGGCGAAGCGTCTGCATGAGTATAAGCGGCAGATGATGAACGTGCTCCACATTCTCGCGGAGTATAACAGAATTTTGGAGGATCCGACCTACGAGTATTATCCGAGAACGTATATTTTCGGCGCGAAGGCGGCTCCTGGCTATAAGAGAGCGAAGCTTATAATTAAGCTTATCAACGCTGTCGGCGAAAAGATCAACAACGACCCGAGAATAAACGGGAAAATCAAGGTGGTATTCCTTGAAAACTACAGCGTATCCATCGCGGAGCAGCTTGTCACGGCCGCGGATGTATCTGAGCAGATCTCGACAGCCGGCAAGGAGGCGTCGGGTACGGGCTGCATGAAGTTCATGCTTAACGGCGCGGTTACAATAGGCACTCTCGACGGCGCGAACGTCGAGATGCTTGAACGCGTGGGCGATGAGAATATGTATATCTTTGGCCTTAAAGCAGATGAGGTCGCGGCGCGTAACCGCTATCCGGGCACTGATGAGGTCAAGACGATCTATATGTCAAATCAATCGCTGCGCCGCGCTTTGGAACAGTTTATCGACGGCTCGCTCGTGCCGGATAACGCGGGTCTGTTTAACGACCTTTATCATACGCTTCTGTTCGGTGATTACGGATATCCCGATACGTATATGGTTATTCGTGATTTCGAGGACTATATGAAAACACACGAGCAGATCACAAAGGATTATCAGGATAAGGATAAGTGGCTTGAAAAGGCGATAATGAATACCGCATGCTCCGGCTTCTTCTCCAGTGACAGAACGATAGAGGACTACAACAAGAACATCTGGCATTTAAAGCCGATCAAATAATTCAAAATATATGATGTTGTGGGGCGGGTTGCCTGCAACCTGACGCGGAGTCGGGCTGCCGTACCGTAAGGAAGGTACGGATGGGTTTCCCGTCCCACGACTGTTATTTTATATCCCGGGGGTTTGAATATATGGATATTGAACACAATTCAAGAGAATTGTTTTACCGTTCGCCGTTCGGCGCGGTTACGTGCGGCACGAATATCAGATTCCGTCTGTCTGTCGCGGGCGTGGGAATACCGAACGCGATACGGATCGTATATATGCCGGACGGCAAGGCCGAGATTCGCGCGGATATGCCGTATGTGTTTGAGGTGAGCGAGCACAGCATATACGAGGTAACGATAAAAATGCCGGATGCGGCGGGACTTATTTGGTATTATTTTGAGGTGGTCACGTCATCGGGCGTTATTTATTACGGGAACAACAGCAAGAATTTGGGCGGCAAGGGCGAGATGTGCTTTGAAAAGCCGCATAATTCGTTTCAGATCACGATATATAATGACTATTACAAAACGCCCGACTGGTTCAAGCGGTCTATCGCGTATCAGATTTTCCCGGATCGGTTTTATAACGGAAACGAGGACGGCTCATTCCTCGGCGGCAGGACGGATATAATAAAGCGCGAGTGGGGCGACACGCCGTTTTACAAGGCGGAGCAGTTCGGCGGCGAATATAAGGCCAACGACTTTTTCGGCGGAAATCTGGAGGGCATAATCAAAAAGCTGCCGTATCTGGAGGACTTGGGGATCTCGGTAATTTATCTGAACCCGATTTTCAAGGCGTATTCCAACCATAAGTACGACACGGGAAGCTATGAGGAGATCGACCCGTCATTCGGCGATGAGGCGACGTTTAAGCGCCTTTGCAAAGAGGCGAAGAAGCGGGGTATAAAAATCATCCTTGACGGTGTATTTAACCATACCGGTTCAAACAGCCAGTATTTCAATAAGGACGGAACATATAAAAGCGTTGGGGCGTATCAGTCGCAGGAATCCCCGTATTATACATGGTTCAGATTTATGCAGTGGCCCGATGTTTACGAGTCGTGGTGGGGTATGATGACGCTGCCGCAGGTCGAGGAAAAGAGCGAGGAATACAGGAAATATATCCTTTCCGGCGACGACGCCATTGTAAAAAAATGGATAAAGGCGGGCGCGTCGGGCTGGCGTCTTGACGTGGTTGACGAGCTGCCGGACTTTTTCGTAAAGGAGCTCCGTGAAAACGTAAAATCGGTCGACGAGGACGCGGTTATAATCGGCGAGGTTTGGGAGGACGCGTCGAATAAAATCGCCTACGGAGAGCGGCGCAGGTATTTTATGGGCGACGAGCTTGACTCGGTCATGAATTACCCGATGCGCGACGCGATAATAAACGCGGTCACGATGAAGATCGACGCGCAGGAGCTTGACGACAGGCTTATGAGCCTGAAGGAAAACTATCCGGCGGAGGCGTATTATTCGCTGCTTAACATTTTATCGTCGCATGATGTGGAGCGCATAATGACGCTTATGAGTGGCGCGCCGAACAGGTATGAGGTCGATAAGGAGTATCAGGCAAGGTTCAGGATAAACGACCCGTTCGCGCTGGAGCTCGCGCGCGACAGGGCGGCGCTGGCCATGGGCCTGCAGCTTACGCTGCCGGGCGTACCGTGCATATTCTACGGCGACGAGATAGGGATGCAGGGTTACGGCGACCCGTTCTGCCGCAAAACGTTCCCGTGGGATAATATGAATGTTGACGATCCGTCGGGCGTTGTGAATATCAGACACAGGAACATGATAAAGCTTAGGAAAATGTCGCCCGCTTTTTCGATAGGCGAATTTGAAAGCGTGTATAAAATCGGCCATGTTTACGGATTTGTGCGGTATACCGACGAGGATTGCTTCCTCGTTATGATAAATTGCGGACTTAATAATGAGCATGTGCGCGTTGACGTGGGCAGATTCGGCATAAAACGTCTGGAGGGTTTGTCGGAAAACTGCGAGACACAGGAGAGCTCCGACGGAATTTATAATATCGAGCTGCCTAAAATATGGCTTAAAGCCTACAGAGCAATACGCGGGTAAAAGATAAAATATTCTGTGGAGGAATTTGGGCGTATCAGTGAAACAATACGCCCTTTTGCCGTTATTATATTCTCTAAGGGAAATCGCAGACGTCGTCTGCTTTGATGTTTTGCAAATAACAAAGCCGTATCTTGAAATGTACTTTTCACATTCAAAATACGGCTTTGTTTTATATGCCATTGCTTAACTTAATGACATCGGCTTCGGAAACAGCTCCCTTCTAAGGATACGATCAAAGACAGCGATAATGCCATATGTTATCGGTCGTTAGTTGCACATACAGGATACGATTACAATTATAATAAGTACCCAGAGAATCATATCGGTGTC
Source organism: uncultured Clostridia bacterium (assembly GCA_947628155.1). Classification (GTDB taxonomy): domain Bacteria; phylum Bacillota; class Clostridia; order UBA1381; family UBA1381; genus 12844. The sequence continues at coordinate 8,385 of CANQYQ010000032.1, read as the reverse complement.
AAATTCGCAGCCGCCCTTTTTGCAGCTATGCTGCTTTTTCTTATAACAGCAGCAGCATTCCGGCTCCATCATCTTTTCACAGCAGTCGTTCATTGCCGTTGCCCTCCTTTCCTCATGATTTATTATATAGTATGTCGGCGCGGATGATTTTGCGCTTGTACGCGTTTTACTTGCCGCTTAAATTTATCTTACCCGCGTTCATCTTGATTTTGCCGCGATTATCAAGGCGCGGGCAAAGGAAACGCGGACGTTTTTTTGCGGAGCGGCTAATAAGGAAGCTTGATAATATTTGCAATTGGTATTGAAAAAGCGTAAATTTTGTAGTAAAATAGAACAGAGGTGATTATGATGAAAATCATAGCTGCGACAGCGAACAGAGGTAAGGCGGCGGAAATAGAAAAAATTTTCGGCGGTCTCGGGTTCGAGGTCGTAACAATGCGTGAGGCGGGGCTAAAATCCGACCCTGAGGAAAACGGGAAAACGTTTTTGGAAAACGCGCTTATAAAGGCGCGCGCGGCGCATGAGGAGGCGCCGGAGGCGTATATAATAGCGGACGACAGCGGACTTTGCGTGGACGCGCTTGACGGCGCGCCGGGTATTTACAGCGCGAGATACGCGGGCGAGGGCGCGTCGGATACGGAAAAGATAAATAAGCTTTTGTCCGCGCTCGAGAGCGCGGAGAATCGGGCGGCGCATTTTGAAACGGCAGCCGCGTTTATTACACCGTCGGGGGAGGAAATAACCGCGTGCGGAAGGGTGGACGGGCATATTCTGACCGCGCCCGATGGCGAAAACGGATTCGGATACGACCCCGTATTCTATTGCGAAGAGATAGGCAAGACATTCGCGAACGCGGATCCCGACGAGAAAAACGCGGTCAGTCACCGAGGACGCGCGTTAAGAGCGCTGTATGAGATAATGAAAAATAAAATCCGGGAGGAAGAATAAATGGATATATATAACGACAGCTTTATAGAGTATCTGATAACGAAGAAAAAGGACGGCAAGGATTACGCGATACTCGCGCTGCTGACATTGGCGGCGGTCGCATTATCGGCCGGAATACTCTTGCTCACATTTGCGCTTATGGCAAGCGGCAATGATCACGGACTCGGCTCGAGCGTGGGGTTGGTAGTTGTTGCGCTCGTGTGGTACGCGTGGTATCTTTTGAAGTCCATGCGGAACGTTGAGTATGAGTATATCATGACTAACAGCGCGATGGATATCGACAAGGTAATGTCCAAAAGAGGCAGAAAGCATCTTGTCGAGTGGGATTTCAAGGAGATTGAGATATGCGCGCGAATTGACGACCCTAATCATAAATACGAGTACGAAAACAGCGCGCCGCGCGACAAGGTTTATGATTTGACTGGGGACAAGTCGCGCGGATATATATATTTTGTGGACTATACCGATGAGAATAACGTAAAAACGCGCGTGCTGTTCCAGCCGACCTCGAAAATTATAGAGACGGCAAGAAAATACAACAGACGCAGCGTGTTTATAATGGAGTAAGACGATGAAAAAAGCGTGTTACGCGCGTCAGATGCGCGAAATTGACCGTGCGGCAGAGGAAATAGGCGGTATACCGAGCGTTGTTTTGATGGAGAACGCCGCCATTTGCGCGGCGGACGAGCTGAAAAAGGATTTCCCCAATTTGGCGGATAAGGAAATCGCAGTTTTTTGCGGCAAGGGAAATAACGGCGGCGACGGCTTCGCTATAGCGCGGCATTTGTATAATATGGGCGCGAAGGTTCGGGTATTTTTGGTATGCGGAAATAATTTTTCCGGCGATGCGGAAATAAATTTCGATATCATAAATAATATGGGACTTGATATCGAGGCTGTCGCGGACGCGGAGGGATTCGATTATATTATCCGTGCCCACGATATAGTGATAGACGCGATTTTCGGCACGGGGATCCACGGCGAGGTCGGAGGAACAGCCGCCGATATAATTACGGCGATAAATGAGAACGCGAGATATACGCTGTCCGTAGATGTGCCGAGCGGCATGGATTCGGATACGGGAGAAATCTGCGGCGCGTGCGTACGGGCGGATAAGACCGTGACATTTGCCGCGTATAAAATAGGTATGCTTAAATTCCCGGCGGCGGATCGCTGCGGTGAGATAGTCGTGCGGGATATTTCAATTCCGGAGTATATAATCAGAGGCCAGGACGCGAGCGTAAACGTTACCGACGCGGCATTTGTAAGGGATATCATTCCGCCGCGCGAAAACAATTCGCAAAAGGGCGATTACGGCAAGGCGCTTATTATAGCCGGGAGCCGAGGCATGACCGGAGCGGCGTATCTTTCGGCTCAGTCGGCTGTTACGGCGGGAAGCGGACTTGTTACGCTCGGCATATGCGCGGAGCTCAATCCCATAATGGAGGTTAAAACGACCGAGGCAATGACGCTGCCGCTCCCGGGAAGGGACGGGCATATCGCGGCGTCGGCGGCTGATATTATTCTCGAAAGGCTCAACAGCTTTGACGCGGTTCTTATCGGACCGGGTTTGGGGCGCTCGGACGATGTTGGATATATCCTCGAGCGCGTTTTGAAATATTCAAAGATACCGGTTGTTATAGACGCGGACGGCATAAACGCGGCGGCGCGGAATATGGATATGGTAAAAAACAGCTCATGCCCGGTGATATTTACTCCGCACACGGTCGAGATGTCGCGGCTTACGGGCTATGATAAGGATCATATAGAAAATAACCGTTTCGAGGTATCGGAGGAATTTGCGGAAAAATACGGCGCGTCAATATTATTAAAGGGACACCGTACATTAGTCACAGCGCCGGACGGAGTTCAGTATATTAATATTACAGGCAATCCGGGTCTCGCGGCCGGCGGCAGCGGAGACGTGCTTGCCGGGATATTGGTTTCGCTTGCCGCGCGCGGCGCGGATGAAACCGCGTCGGCAGCGGCGGCCGCGTATATTCACGGCTTGGCGGGCGATATCGCGGCGGCAAAATACGGCATGGAATCCGTCACGGCGCAAAGGGTAACGGAATGTATCCCCGACGCGCTGTGCCAGATATTACAGGTAGAAAAATAAAAAAATTTATGATAGAATGAGAAATGTGAGGACGCGGGAATGAACAAACGAACATGGGCGGAAATTAATCTTGACGCGGCGGAGCACAACATCCGCGCGATAAGGGAAATTACAGATCCGAACGCGAAAATAATGGCGGTCGTAAAGGCGGACGGTTACGGAAACGGGTTTTACGAAATGGCGGATACGTTTCTTAAAAACGGCGCCGATATGCTTGCCGTCGCGATGCTGCAGGAGGGTATTGCGATTCGCAGAAGCGGAATAACCGCGCCTGTTCTTATTCTCGGCACATGCCTCCCCGATATGCTCGAGGGGTTAATTGATTATGATATAACGCCCAACGTATACTCTTACGATACTGCGGAAAGCATTTCCGAAATTGCCGTAAAAAAGGGCAAAACCGTAAAAATCCATATAAAGCTCGACACCGGCATGAGCCGTATAGGCTATCTTGTAAACGACGATACGTATGAATCGGTGATTGATGAAATATTAAAAATTTCACGGCTCCCGAATATCGAAATTGAGGGGATATTTTCCCATTTTTCCACCTCGGACGAGGCGGACGGAGCTTATACGAGAATGCAGCTTGATCGATTTATGTCGGTCTGCGGCGGTTTGGAGGATAAGGGATTAAAAATTCCGCTCCGCCATATCGCCAACAGCGCGGGTATTATGATGTATCCCGAGGCGCATCTTGATATGGTGCGTCCGGGCGTGATACTTTACGGCATGTACCCGTCGGACGAGGTGGACAAAACACGGCTGCCGCTTATACCCGTTATGACGTTTAAATCGGTAGTTACCAATATAAAAACCGCGGAGAGCGGACGCGGCGTAAGCTACGGCAAGGAATTTGTCACGCCCGCGCCGACGCGTATAGCTACTATAGCCGCCGGTTACGCCGACGGATATTTAAGGGGTATCGCCAAAAACGGCTTTATAATGGTAAACGGGGAAAAAGCGCCTATAATCGGAAGAATATGTATGGATCAATGTATGATTGACGCGACAAATGTCCATAATATCAGTATAGGCGACGAGGTGATCCTGTTCGGTGAAGAGGGAGTTACTATAGACGATATCGCGAAAAGCCTTAATACGATCAATTACGAGGTTTCGTGCGGTATATCAAAAAGAGTTCCGAGAGTATACGTCAAAAACGGAGAGGCGGTGAAGATACGGGATTATCTTCTGGGACAGACAGAGGATACGTGATCGAAGAAAGGGGACCTGATTGCTTTGTCACTTAAAGAAAATCCGAACGCGCTTTATAAAGCGCTCGAAGAAGGGTATAAGGAAATGGCGGACATAAATGCGGCGCTCGCTGAGGAAGCGGTGGCGTCGGACAACGAAAGCCTTTCGGAATGTGAGGAAAAACTGACGGAGTGTGACTAAAAGTGATTGTAAAACGAGGAGATATTTATTACGCTGATTTAAGTCCGGTGGTGGGAAGCGAACAGGGCGGAGTGCGGCCTGTGCTTATCGTGCAAAACGACGTGGGCAATAAATACAGTCCGACGGTGATAGCCGCCGCTATCACAAGTCAGATAAATAAAGCCAAAATGCCGACGCATATCGAGCTTACCGCAAAGGATTACGGGCTTAATAAGGATTCGGTCGTGCTGCTTGAGCAAATCCGCACGATCGATAAGCGGAGATTACGCGAGAAAATCGGACGCCTCGACGGTGAGTTGATGAAAAATGTCAATGACGCGCTTTCAATCAGCTTCGGTCTGGGAAGGTTTTGAAAGCTGCTGATATATCCTACATATATCGTATGACGAAGATAAGAAGAGGCAGAAGATACACAAGACCGGTTAACCGGATCAAAATATTCCTTTGTTAATGACGAAATCCGCAAATTCTGCTGCAATTTGCGGATTTTGTTGATTTTACGCGGGATCGAGTTATATACGCGCCGTATGGCAGCTGATGCGTGAACGCGGAGAAAGCGGATCTCGTCAGTCCGAGTCAAATGAATTTATATTTTTAGGATTGATTTTTTGTGTGATAAATGTTATTATTATGTAAATCTGAAAGCGGGAGAGAACTATGTTTAAAATACTACACACAAACGGGCGCGCGCGGCGCGGTGAATTTTCGACGGTACACGGCACGATACAGACGCCGGTATTCATGAACGTCGGCACCCTGGCGGCGATAAAGGGCGCGGTATCGACGATGGATCTAAAGGAGATCGGCTGTCAGGTCGAGCTGTCGAACACGTACCACCTGCATCTGCGCCCGGGCGACGCGGTAATAAAGGAGCTGGGCGGACTTCGCAAATTCATGAACTGGGACAGGCCGATCCTTACCGACAGCGGCGGGTTCCAGGTGTTTTCGCTCGCGGGGCTTAGGAAAATCAAGGAGGAGGGCGTAAGCTTCCAATCGCATATAGACGGGCACAGGATTTTCATGGGGCCGGAGGAAAGTATGCGGATACAGTCGAATTTGGCGTCAACGATCGCGATGGCGTTTGACGAGTGCGTGGAAAATCCCGCGCCGTACGATTATGTCAAGGCCTCGTGCGGCAGGACGTACCGCTGGCTCGAACGCTGCAAGGCGGAAATGGCGCGGCTCAATTCCCTGTCGGATACGATAAATAAAAATCAGCTGCTGTTCGGCATAAACCAAGGCGGCACATATGATGATTTACGAATTGAGCATATGAAGCAGATCGCGAAGCTCGATTTGCCCGGCTACGCGATAGGCGGACTTGCGGTTGGCGAGAGCCATGAGGAGATGTACCATATATTGGACATGGTCGTGCCGCACGCGCCGGAGGATAAGCCGCGCTATCTTATGGGCGTGGGAACGCCGGCGAATATTATAGAATCCGTCGCGCGGGGCGTGGACTTTTTCGACTGTGTGATGGCGTCCAGGAACGCCCGCCACGGCTTTATTTTCACGCGTCATGGTACGATGAATATGATGAACGAGAAATATTCAAAGGATACTCTGCCGCTCGACCCCGATTGTCAATGCCCGACCTGCCGCAATTATACCCGCGCGTATATACGGCATTTGTTCAAGGCGGGAGAGATGCTCGCGATGCGGCTGTGCGTGCTGCATAATCTGTATTTTTATAACGAGCTTATGTCGCGCATACGCGGGGCGATAGAGGAGGACAGATTCGATAAATTCCGCGAGGATAACGTTGAAAAGCTCTCAAAGCGCCTGTAATGCGGATTTTAAGATAGAATATTTATATACCGCGCTGTTTTATCATGGAAAACGGCGCGGTTTTTATAATTATCTGTTGCATTTTGGCGGCGGGTGATGTAAAATAATAATAATGACTGCAAGGAGGTTTTGTTATGAAAAGACTGATGCTCGGAAACGAGGCTGTCGCGCGCGGCGCATATGAGGCGGGCGTAACGGTCGTTTCGTCGTACCCGGGAACGCCGAGTACGGAGATCACGGAAAATATAGTAAAATACGAGGATATATACGTCGAGTGGGCGCCGAATGAGAAGGTCGCGGCGGAGGTCGCGATAGGCGCGTCGATCGCGGGCGCGAGGGCGATGTCGTGCATGAAGCACGTCGGTATGAACGTCATGGCCGATCCGGTATTTACCGCGAGCTACACGGGCGTAAACGGCGGACTTGTGCTGTGCGTCGCGGACGACCAGGGTATGCATTCGTCGCAGAATGAGCAGGACTCGCGACATTACGCGGCGGCGGCGAAAATCGCGATGATAGAGCCGTCGGACAGCGGCGAGTGCAAGGAGTTCACAAAAAGAGCGTACGAGCTGTCCGAGGAATACGACACGCCGGTATTTCTGCGCTTATCGACAAGGGTTTCTCATTCTCAGAGCCTTGTGGACGAGGAAGAAAAATGCGGATATGAGTTAAAGGATTACAAAAAAGACCCGGAAAAATACGTCATGACTCCGGCGAACGCGATAAAGCGGCACGTCATAGTCGAGGACAGAATAAAGGCGCTTACGGAATTAGCGGAAACGACCGAATTGAACCGCGTCGAGGATAACGGCAAAAAAATCGGCGTAATAGCGGCGGGAATAGCGTACATGTACGCGAAGGAGGCGCTCGGAAACGAGGCGAATTTCCTTAAGCTGGGCATGATTTACCCTCTGCCGGAAAAATTGATAAAGGATTTTGCGAAAAAATGCGATAAGGTATATGTTATTGAGGAGCTTGACCCGATCATAGAAAATCACTGCAGGGCGATAGGCATTGATGTTATCGGTAAGGACGCGTTTGCGCTTTTGGGCGAGTATACGCCCGCGATGATAAAAAAAGCGGTGCTCGGGATCGAGCCGGACGAGCCGCTTAAAGCGGACGAGCCTGTTCCGGTACGTCCGCCGGTCATGTGCGCGGGCTGCCCGCATAGGGGTACATATTATGTTTTAAAGAAGCTCGGTCTTACCGTGACCGGCGATATCGGCTGTTATACATTAGGCAGCGCGCCGCCGCTCTCAAGCCTGGACACGACAGTGTGCATGGGCGCGTCGATAGGCGTATCGCACGGTATGGCGAAGGCGAGGGGAGAGGAGTTCGCGAAAAATACCGTCGCGGTAATCGGCGATTCCACGTTTATCCATTCCGGCATAACCGGGCTTATCGATATAGTGTACAACAAGGGCGTGAGCACCGTGCTGATACTCGATAATTCCATCACCGGCATGACGGGACACCAGGACAACCCGACGACCGGATATACGATACGCGGCGAAAAAACGCGTCAGGTTAATCTGATTACGCTTTGTAAGGGCGCGGGCGTCGATAACGTGGTCGTATGCGACCCATTTGACGTAAAGGAGCTTGAACGCGTGGTTAAGGAGGAAACCGCCAAGGCCGAGCCGTCGGTTATAATCGTACAGCGCCCGTGCGCGCTGTTAAAATCGGTGAAATACACCGGACACTGCGAGATAACGGACAAATGCCGCAAATGTAAGGTCTGCATGAAGCTTGGCTGTCCGGCGATAACGGTCAAGGGCGGCGATGTGTTTATCGACGTTACGCAGTGCAACGGCTGCGGACTGTGCGTGAATGTGTGCCCGTTCGGCGCGATTGAGAAAGAATAAATTTTAGTTTATCGCTTTTGCATATGGCGGCGCGATGTGGGCATCGCGCCCTGCGAAACGTGTGCCCATATGCAATTTCGCTAACGGGGACGCTCTGCTTGCGCCCCTTGTTAAAGGGGAGAGGGCCAACGAAGTTGGCGAGGGGATTCCGTAATTACAACAAATCGCTGTAATATCGATATCCTGTGCCAATGAATCCCTCCACCATGCTGCGCATGGTCCCCCTCCCTTTGACAAGGGAGGCTAACGCTCGCCGTATACCATATT
>CANQYQ010000031.1 GCA_947628155.1 uncultured Clostridia bacterium | reverse complement strand
GTTAAAGGGGGCTGTCAGCGAAGCTGACTGGGGGATTCCGCAATTACAACAAATCGCTGCAATATGCGATATTCTGTGCCAATGAATCCCTCCACCATGCTGCGCATGGTCCCCCTCCCTTTGACAAGGGAGGCTAACGCTCGCCGTAACCCAATATGGTATGTTAAGCACCTCATCCACCGGCTACGCCGGTCCCCCTTCCCCTCAAGGGGAAGGCCAAATCCCGCCATAAGCGTTACACGCATAAACATAAATTTATCAATTATTGTCGTTATCCACTTCTCTATAATCGGCCTCGTAAACATTATCGCCGCCGGGCTGCGGGCCCTGCTGCTGGTTCGGGTCAAATCCCGCGCCCGGCGCGCCCTGCGGATTGGCCTGCTGATAAATCTTCTGCGAAACCGCGTAGAACTTCTGTGTAAGCGTTTCGGTCGCGGACTTCATCGTATCGGTATTACCGCTCTCGATCGCCTTTTTAACGTTATCGATCTCCGCCTGTATATCCGCCTTCTCACTGTCGGTAAGCTTATCGCCTACCTCCTTCAATGTTTTCTCGCACTGATATACCATCGTTTCGGCATTATTCTTCGTGTCAACCTCTTCCTTGCGCTTCTTATCCTCCTCGGCGTATCTTTCCGCCTCCTTGACCGCGCGTTCAATATCCGCGTCGGAAAGGTTAGTGGACGCCGTGATCGTTATCTTCTGCTCGTTGCCCGTACCCAGATCCTTCGCGGATACGTTTACTATACCGTTCGCGTCAATGTCAAACGTTACCTCTATCTGCGGAACGCCGCGCGGCGCGGGAGCGATTCCGGTCAGGTTAAAGCGGCCGAGCGTCTTGTTGTATTGCGCCATCTCTCTCTCGCCCTGAAGAACGTGGACCTCGACCGACGTCTGGCCGTCGGCCGCCGTTGAGAACACCTGTGATTTCGATGTCGGGATAGTCGTATTTCTCTCGATAAGCTTTGTGAATACGCCGCCCAATGTCTCGATACCGAGCGACAGCGGAGTAACGTCGAGCAGCAATACGCCCGTTTCCTCGCCGCCCAATACGCCGGCCTGACGCGCCGCGCCTACCGCTACGCATTCGTCCGGGTTAATGCCCTTGTTCGGCTCCTTGTTCATCTCGCGTTTAACGGCCTCCTGCACCGCCGGGATCCTTGACGAACCGCCCACAAGCAGTACCTCGTCGATCTCCGACGCGCTTATCGACGCGTCGCGCATCGCGTTTCTTATACATACGAGCGTCTTGTCAACAAGATCCGACGTAAGCTCATCAAATTTCGCCTTTGTAAGCGTAATATCCATGTGCTTAGGCCCTGTCTGATCCGCCGTGATAAACGGCAGGTTAATATTCGATGTGGTTGTGGTGGAAAGCTCGATCTTAGCCTTCTCCGCCGCCTCCTTCAAGCGCTGCATCGCCATCTTGTCGCCGGACAGATCAACGCCGTCCGACTTCTTAAACTCCGATACGAGATAATCAATAATTCTCTGATCGAAATCATCGCCGCCCAGATGCGTATCGCCGTTAGTCGAAAGGACCTCGAATACGCCGTCGGAAATGTCGAGGATCGAAACATCGAACGTACCGCCGCCGAGGTCGTAGACCATGATCTTCTGATCCTTCTCGCCGACGCCGTAAGCAAGCGCGGCCGCTGTCGGCTCGTTTATAATCCTTAGGACCTCAAGTCCCGCGATTTTTCCCGCATCCTTTGTCGCCTGACGCTGTGAGTCGTTGAAGTACGCCGGCACGGTAATGACCGCCTGCGTTACCGTCTCGCCCAGATACGCTTCCGCGTCCTGCTTTAATTTCGACAGGATCATCGCCGAGATCTCCTGCGGCGTATACGCCTTGCCGTCGATCGTGACCTTTTCCGCCGTACCCATTTTACGCTTTATCGACATAATTGTGCGGTCGGCGTTGGTTACGGCCTGACGCTTAGCTACCTGACCTACTATTCTTTCGCCGTCCTTTGAAAACGCGACAACCGACGGAGTCGTTCTCGCGCCCTCGCTGTTGGTGATTACGTTCGGGTTTCCTCCCTCCATAACCGCAACACACGAATTTGTTGTACCTAAATCGATTCCTATTATTTTACTCATTTTAAACAGCCTCCTGAAAATATATTATTTATGTTTTTATTATTAATTCGCAACCTTGACCATGCTGTGCCGCACCACGCGGTCATCCTTGTACTTGTAGCCTTTGATTAATTCCTCTACGACGGTGTTATCGTCGATCGACTCGTCCTCAACGTGCATTACCGCGTTGTGGTAATTCGGGTCGAACTGCTCGCCGTACGCGGCTATCTCGGAAACCCCGATGCTTGAAAGCGCGTCGTTAAACTGCTTTAAAACCAGCTCCACGCCGTCCTTAAGCTTTACCGCGTCCTCACTTGTCACCTCGGTCTGCAAAGCGCGCTCCAAATTATCGCCTATCGGCAGAATTTTGGCCGCCACGTCTATGACCGCGTCCGCGTACCGCGCGTCCTTCTCGCGTGCCGTGCGCTTTTGGTAATTGTCAAACTCCGCGTACAAACGCATGTACTTTTCGTTCGCGTCCTTGAGCTTTTGCTCGAGGCTTTCCTCCGCCGTTTCCGGCGCGGCCTCATTTTCCGCCGTTTCCTCCGTATTTTCCGCGGCCTCTTTCTCTACCGCTTCTTTTTCTTTTTTACTCATTTCATTTCCCCTTTATTCATTTTCCGTGTAATAACGGAGTATTTTATCAATTTCACCCGATATAATATCGAGACTCGCAAAGACCTTCGCGTAATTCATACGCTTCGGCCCTATAACGCCTATCTTGCCGCCTCTGCGCGGCCCGAGCGAATAATCGACCGTTACGAGCGAGCAGTCCTTTAACATTTCCTCCTCGTTTTCCGCTCCTATCCTCGCGTGAACACCGCCGCCCGCGTCCGATAAAACGACGCGTTTGAGTCTGTCCTTGTTTTCGAGCAGCGAAAGCATTTCGCCCGCCTTCTTCACGTCGCGGTACTCGGGGTATTTCAGGATCGACTGCGCGTTTGAAACGTAAATTTCCGTTTCCTCATCGCCTGTCACCGCGTCGAATACGAACCGCATAACATCCGTAAGTACGCTTTCCGGCAGCCGAACCTTGCCGCGCAAGCTATCCTCTATATCCGCCATCGTTTCGGCCGTTATCTCATCCGCCGTGCGCCCCGCGAGACTTTTATTCATCGCGTCCGCGAAATATCCGCATTCCGCTTCGCTGAGCTTAATGCTCATCACCTGCGACTTTACATAATCCGTAACGACAATAAGCATTGTCTTATCCGCCGAGATCGGTACGAAATCGATTTTCCTGATCTTCGACAGCTTCCTCTCCGGCGATGTCACCACCGTCGTATAATCGGTCAGCGCCGATGCGATGCTGCCCGCGTATCGGATGATTTGGTCGAGCCGTGTTATACGCATCTGGAACGCCTTTTGCAGCTCCATTATCGCTTCCATACCCATTTGATAGCGCTGCATAAGCGAATTGACGTAAAACCGGTATCCTTCGTCGGACGGAATACGCCCCGCCGATGTGTGCGGCTGAATAAGATATCCCATCTCCTCCAGATCCGCCATCTCGTTCCGGATCGTCGCGCTCGAAATCCCCAGCTTCGGATTTTTCGCGATAGCGCGGGATCCGACCGGCTCCGCCGTTCCGATGTATTCGTCAATTACCGCTTGAAGGATTTTTCTTTTTCTGTCGCTTAAATCCATCAATAATCAACTCCTTAAATCACCGGGATCTTGTTAGCACTCAATCACATCGAGTGCTAACAAGTATAAGATACCACTGTCCGGCCACATTGTCAAGGGATTTTTTGACTGTTTATAAAATGTTCACAAATTAAACCGTTTATTAAAAATTAAGCGAACCCAAAAGACGGCGCATTATTGCCGGAACCGTCCGCCGCGCCAAAATATGTGTGAACAAAGCATAGACCGCGCGCCGCGTCCAAACGGGGTCCGCGCCGCATTCCGTGTGAGCGGGACGCGCTGTGTCTGAAGCACAAGGCGCGCGAACGGAGCGTACGCCGCGCCGCCTAAATAAATTCGCACATTACGCTGTTTGACACGTCAAGTCCCCGGGATGTTAAATAATAACGCCCGCGGCGGCGCTCCATAAGTCCGAGCTTTATAAATTTTTCAAGCTCAGCGCCGTATACGTCCTCGATCCCGACTCCGAACCGCCGCTCAAATTCATCGGCGCTCACTCCTTCAACCATGCGCAGGCCCATCATCATAAATTCTGACGCCATATCCCCGCGAGACAGCTCGGTCATATCGTCCGAGCGGAAGCGTCCGCTTATATATTCCTCTAAATCCGAAGTATTATAAAACCGCTTTTTTCTGAGATATGAATGCGCCGCCGCGCCCAAGCCCACATATTCGCGGCATTCCCAGTATTTGATATTATGGCGGCATTCATACCCGCTTTTTGCGAAATTGGAAATTTCGTATCTCCCGAATCCGTTATATTCAAGAAAGTCGGTGAGCATACCGAAATTATCCCTGTCCTCGTCGTCGCTCGGGAGTGCGATTTTACCGGCCTTGTAATCATCGTACATCGGCGTGCCCTCCTCCAATATCAAGCTGTACGCGCTTATATGCGAAACAGGCAGCGATACCGCCGTTTTAAGTGACTTCTTAAGGCTTTGGCGCGTTTGGCGCGGTATTGACGTCATAAGGTCGATGTTTATGTTTTCTATCCCCGCCGCGTATACGTCCTCCACGGCCTTCACCGCCTGCGCCGACGTATGGATACGCCCGAGCGCGGCCAATTCGCCGTCGTCGAACGACTGCACACCGATGCTCGCGCGGTTCACGCCGCCGCGCAGCATCGCCGAAAGCTTATCCGCGTCAAGCGTGCCCGGATTTATCTCTGCCGAAAATTCCGCGCCGGCCGCTATTCTAAACGATGAGCGGATCATTTCCGTCAGCCGCCGTATTTGCTCGGCCTTAAGGAATGACGGCGTGCCGCCTCCGATAAATACCGTGTCAAATTCCATGCCCGCATATTCCGCCGCTTCTTTTTCCAGCGCGTCAAGATACATATCCGCCTTATCGGCCGCGTCCGCAAACGAAACAAAATCACAGTAGCGGCATTTTTTTGCGCAGAACGGTACATGAACATATAAGCCCCTTGCCGTAAAATCACCCCCGAAAGCTTTTGACTGGTTAGTATTATACCATAAAACGATACAAAAGTCAAGCAAAATGTATTGTTTAAAGATATTTTATTAAATTAATATAATTAATCATTCCTGTTTTCGCCTGTTATGCTAAATTTTCTCATAATTTCGCGGCGTTTTTCGACAGCGTACTGTGTGTAGTATCTGTGAGTGACCTCTATATTTTTATGTCCCATAAGCTCGGCGACCATTTTTATATCGACTCCGTCGGCGATCATATTACAGGCGAATGTGCGCCTGAGCGCATGCGGCTTGCACTTGTCGGGATCGGTAATTCCGGCGGCCGCGCAGTATTTTTTTAGCGCCAGCTCCACGCCCTGCGCGGTAAGCCGCTTTCCAGAGCGGTTCAAAAACAGAGCTTTTTCATCCTTTACGTTTTGCGCCTTTTCGCGTTCGGTCATATATTTAAACATTTCGTTTTCCACCTGCACGGGCATAAAAATTTCCTGTTCGTCTCCGCCCTTGCGTGTGACGATAAAGGAGGAGGTTTCAAAATCCACGTCGTTTATATCGAGATTTACCAGCTCACTCACGCGGCACCCCGTGCCGAGGTAGGTAGTAAAGAGCGCGATATCACGCTGCTTCTTTATGCGATATTCCGCCAAGTCGCGTCCGGAGAAAATTTTTTCGCCCTCGTATATTACGTTGATCAAATTGACCGTATCAAAGGCTGACAGCGGCCGCTTCATTTTCTGATGAAGCTTTTTAAAATCAAGCTTATCCGTGACATTTTGAGAAATGTAATCATTTTTATACAGGTACGAAAACAGTCCGCGCACGCCGGACAGCTTGCGGTTTATGCCGGCCGAGTCATTATGATGTGTGCGCGTGCATATATTCCCCGACGGCAGGATATACTGCGTTTTGTAATCCTTAAGATACAGCATAAACGCGTTAAAATCGCGTATTGTAACCTGTTCCATATGCTCGATAGTGAAATCGGAGTTGCTCTCGACATCCTTAAATTTTTTTTCGCGCAGGAAATTAAAGAAAATTTTGATATCAATACTATAGCCTATCTGCGTATTAATGCTCTCGCCTCTGTACGCGACCCCGATATAGTCAAAAACAAATTCCGGAAGCTGCGCCAAAAACGCAGTCAAAGTCGAATGCTTATTCATAAAACCGCCCTCATTTTCATATAACGTTAGTCTAATTATACTTTTTCCCTCGTATTTTTTCAAGCAAATTACGAAAAAATTTAAAATAGATATAGACGAATAACAAAAAATATAGTAAAATAGAACTGTAGTTATAAAACGTTAGAAGCGGAAAGGACGTGTATTATGATACTTAAAACAAGCGGTGAGGCAGGCGATATATTTATCGCGAATAATGTTATCGCCGAAATCGCGGGCGCGGTCGCGTCAAAATGCTACGGGGTCGTCGGCATGGCGACACGCGGCAAAAAGGACGGACTTGTAAGCCTTTTAAAGCCGGACGCTATGGCTAAAGGCATCGGTGTGGGGGTTAAGGACAGCGGAATTACCGTAGACATTCACATTATTATACAATACGGAATGAACATTAATTCCGTGTGCCGCAGCATTGTGAACCGCGTCAGATATAATATCGAGAAAACGGCGGGTCTTAGGGTAAACCGTGTAAATGTACGCGTTGAAGGCGTTAGGGTAGACGAATAGAGGTGTGTTGAAATTAAAACGTTAGACGGGGCAAAATTTGCCAAGATGATCATAAGCGGAGCAAATAATCTGTACAACAACAAAGAAGCGGTGGATGAGCTTAACGTATTCCCGGTTCCGGACGGCGACACGGGAACGAATATGTCGCTTACAGCCGCGGCTATGGTCGAGGAATTAAATAACAGTGAAACAAAATCAATCGAAAAGGCGGCTGATAAGATGGCGTTCGCGACGCTGCGCGGCGCGAGGGGGAACTCGGGCGTTATTTTGTCGCAGCTTTTTAAGGGTATGTCAAAAAGCCTGAAGGGCAAGGACTCCTGTACGCCGGAGGAGCTCGCTCTCGCGCTTGACGCCGGTTCGAAAACGGCGTATAAGGCGGTTATGAAGCCTACCGAGGGCACGATCTTAACCGTGGCGAGAGTAGCCGCGGAGGGCGCGGCGCAATCGGAAAAGGATTCGATCGAATCGGTAATAGAAGCGGCGGTGGAAAAGGGCGAAGCGGCTTTAAAGCGTACCACCGAACAGCTCCCGAGCCTCGCCGAGGCGGGCGTGGTAGACGCGGGCGGTCAAGGCTGGATGTATATTTTGGAGGGTGCGCTTGAATTTTTACATACGGGAAAGCCCGTAAAGAGCACGGCTTCGCAAAAACGCGCCCAATCAATGGCCGCGGCTTCGGCCGCGCAGGCGAAGGTAAGCACAAATATACGATTTAAGTATTGCACGGAATTTATCATAGAGAAGAAAAAAAGCTCGGTAAACATCGATAAGTTCCGCGAAACGATCAAGCCGAAGGGCAACTGTATGCTTGTTATCGATGATGATGATGTGGTAAAGGTGCATATTCATACAAATCATCCGGGATTCGTGATCGAGGAAGCGATAAAAATGGGCGAAATTATGAATCTTAAAATCGATAATATGAAGCGTCAGCATAATTCGATCATAAACAGTACGGACGCGAAGCCTGTCGCGGTTTCCGGGGGCAGGCTCACGGCTGAGAAGAGCGAGCCGGAACAGCCGGCTGCGCAGCAGGAGCCGAAGAAAAAGCAGCGCAAGGTCAAGACGGAGGAATTAAAGGACTTCGGGTTTGCCGCCGTATGCGCGGGACGCGGTATGGCGGATATGCTGCGCGATCTGGGCGTTGACCGCATAATCGAGGGCGGACAATCAATGAATCCGAGCGCGCATGATATCGTTAAGGCGATATCGAAAATCAAGGCTAAAGCGGTATTCGTATTCCCCAATAACAAGAATATTATAATGGCCGCGAATCAAGCGATAGAGCTTGTGGGCGACAAAAAGGTGATCGTCGTGCCGACCGTTAATATACCGCAGTGCGTGAAGGCGCTTATGGCGTTTAATCAGCAGCGGAACGCGGATGAAAATGAGGCGCTGCTTACAAAGGCCGCGGGCAAGGTCAAGGCCGGGCAGATCACCTACGCGGTAAGAAATACGGAAATAGAGGGAAGGCATGTTAACAAGGGCGATATCTTAGGCCTTACAGCCGAGGGTATTTCATATATCGGCAAGGATATTGACGATATTCTGGTGGAAATGATTGCCGATTATATTGACGAGGATACAGAATATGTGACCGTCTATTACGGCAAGGATATAAAGCCCAAAACCGCGGCGAGACTTGAAGCTATGCTTACGGAAAAGTATGCGGACGATGAAATCGAGGTATCGTTTAAAAAGGGCGGTCAGCCGCTGTATTATTATATCGTATCGGTGGAGTAAATGGTAAATAAAATGATTACGGAGCTTCCCGGAATCGGTGAAAAAAGAGCGGAGCTGTTTAAAAAGAGGGGTATACGCACTCTTTCGGATCTGCTCTATTTTTTTCCGAGAAGCCATGAGGACAGAACAAGATTTTGTGAAATAGCCTCCTGCCGCGAGGGTGAGGACGTTTGTATAAAGGCGGAGGTCGACCGTCCGGTCGAAGAGTTCCGTGTGCGGCATAATATGACAGTGTCGACTATGATGATACGCGATGATACGGATATCCTTCAGATCGTCTGGTACAACAACCGATTCGTCAAGAATATATATCACACCGGCGAGGAATATGTATTTTTCGGCAAAATCACGCGCGATAAATACGGAAAGCGCCAAATGGCGAACCCCATCATCGAACGTGCCGGACATGAGCGGTTCACAGGCAAGATCGTTCCGCTTTATCATCTTACGGGCAATCTTACGCAGAGGATCGTGCAGTCGGCGATGGAGAACGCCCTAAGGGCCGCCGGACGGCTTGACGAGTACCTGCCCGATGATTTGCGCGCGGAATATGAGCTTGCGGAAATCAATTTCGCGATAAAAAATATACATTTCCCCGACGATTTCAACAGCTACAGCATATCGCGGCGGAGGTTTGTGTTTGAGGAGCTGCTTATACTGCAGCTCGCGCTTTTGGCGAAAAGGGATGATAATGCGCGTATGCGCGGCGTCGTATTCGAGGACACGGTCTGCATTAATGAGTTTGTATCAACTCTCCCGTTTCCGTTAACGGGCGCGCAGCGGCGCACGCTGACGGAGATTGCCGGTGATCTATCCGGCGGGAAAATGATGAACAGACTCGTGCAGGGCGACGTCGGGTCGGGGAAAACGGCTGTCGCGGCCGCCGCAATATACGCGGCCGTAAAAAACGGATATCAGGCGGTAATGATGGCGCCGACGGAGATCCTCGCGCGGCAGCACAAGGAAACGCTTGATGAGTTCTTCCGGGACGCCGGAATAAACGTCGTTCTTTTAACCGGCGGCATGAATGCGGCGGAAAAGCGGCGGGCGTATGACTATATCGCGCTTGGCACGGCCGACGTGATCGTCGGCACGCACGCTGTTATACAGGAGGACGTCACATATTACGATCTCGCGCTCGTAGTCGCGGACGAGCAGCACCGGTTCGGCGTGGAGCAGCGCGCGGCGCTGGCGGCAAAGGGCAGCGACCCGCATATGCTTATTATGTCCGCGACGCCTATTCCGAGGACACTCGCGCTGATACTGTACGGGGATTTGGATATTTCGATAATCGATGAGCTGCCGCCCGGGCGGAAAACGGTAAAAACATACGCGGTCGGCGAGAGCATGCGGCAGCGGATAAACGCGTTTATCGCGAAAAATGTTGACGCGGGCTCGCAGGTGTATGTGGTGTGCCCGCTTGTCGAGGAGACGGAATCGGGCGATTTAAAGGACGCGCAGGGGTTGGCGGAGCATTTACAGAAAATATTTCCGCATTTCAGAGTGGGATTGATTCACGGGAAAATGCGCCCCAAGCTAAAGGACGCGGTTATGACAAGCTTTTTGGCGGGCGATATACAAATACTCGTGTCAACTACGGTAATAGAGGTCGGAGTAAACGTTCCGAACGCGAATCTGATGATAATCGAGAACGCGGAGCGGTTCGGCCTGTCGCAGCTTCATCAGCTGCGCGGCCGCGTCGGGCGCGGACGCGAGCAGGCGTTTTGCGTGATGTTCGCGCACGGCAAAAATGAGGTGACGCTAAAGCGTATGAAAACGATGTGCGAATCAAATGACGGCTTTTATATAAGCGAACAGGATCTAAAGCTGCGCGGCCCGGGCGACTTCTTCGGTACGCGCCAGCACGGTCTGCCGGAAATGCGCGTCGCGAATTTGTTTGAGGACACGGAAATATTAAAGCAGGCGCAGGCGGCGGCCAGGGAAATCATCGCGTCAGATCCGTCGCTGTCCGATAAAAAATACGCGCTTTTGAAAAAACGCGTCGAACGCGTTTTGCCCGATGATGTGGTTATGAATTGACAGAAATTACATCGTATTAAAAAATACGCTTCCGCGCAAATTATTATCGGGATAAGCGATCGGCGTCAGGTTGATTTGATCAAATCAGCCGTACGGCGATTGCGTACAGCCTGAGTTTTTTTGAAAAGGAGAAAACAAAAATGGGAAACGATAATAACAACAACAGCTCAAAGAAGGGCTTAGAGCAGTTCAAGATGGAAGCGGCTAACGAAGTCGGCGTAAATCTCAAGCAGGGTTATAACGGCGATTTAACAGCGCGTCAGGCGGGTTCGATCGGCGGCCAGATGGTTAAAAAGATGGTTGAGTCGTACGAGCAGAAGCTTTCGTAAAAAACAACCCGATAATTCCCCCTTAGAGCAGGTGTGAATAACAGGATTATTCCAGACTGTTCTAAGGGGGTTTTTCTATAGATATTACATGAAAATGATTCGTATTCGTGTATAATAAATACCGTGCCCGGATACGGGCACGGTATTTGCCGCCGAAATTCCTCGGCCGTTTTTTTACTGCACACCGAGCGCGCTCATTTCAACAATGTCGCACGGCTCGTCGTCCAAAAGTTCAAGCTTTATGCAGTTTGTGTACTTGGGCACCGCGAAGATGAACGTCTGCGCGTCATCCGAGCCGTCGCTCACGGAATTTGTTACGACCTCCCAGCCGTCGCGGTTCGCGAGATCCGCCTTGTCCTCGTCGCGTATTCCGCTGCGGTGCGATACCTTGAACGGATGCTTCTTTCCGTCCGCGAATTTCACGATAACCGCGCTTATCGGATTGCGGTCGGTCGCCATCATAATGATTCCCTTGCCGTCCGAATGCCACGCCGTACTATAATCGAGGTCGCATGCCGCTTTGCCGTCGCCCTCGCTTGTGTAGACCTCGGTCACGTTCGCCTGTGTTATTGCCATTTTCTCGCCGTTCGTGTACGTCTTATCGCCCTTTGGCTGCATTGCCATCGCCGTTTTAAGCGTACCGAGCGCCGAAGCAGAGTCAATCGTTACCGCTATATCGCTTACCGTTATAACGCGCTCATCGCCGTACCATTCGACCTTTTTATTAAGCGCCTCCGATACCGCGCGAAGCGGGATAAACGTTCTGTCGCCGGTTATCTCCGGCGCGGCCTCCATCGTCTTAGCCGCTCCGTTTACCGTGTAATCGGTTTTGCCGATATTCATTTTTACCTCCGCGTCCGGACTTTGCACCGTTACGGTCTGCGTATCGCCATCCCACGTCACATACGCGCCAAACGCCTCTGATATAAACCGGATCGGCACCATTGTACGGTCGTTCGCGATATACGGCGCAAGCGCGTTATTGCCGCCGTCGATGTAATACGGCGCGCCGTTAATTAACGCCTTCGGCTCGTCTATCGCGAGCACGGTTGTGTCGCCCTCGTATAAATCCGCCAAATTCCACTGCTTCTTTGCCAAATCGGGGTTCCTTACCTCATTGCCGTCATTATCGACCGTATAAATCTGCGGCACGGGTATAACCGTCGTATCGTAGCCTAAGAGATAATCCACGTGCGTCGGCTGGTTATAGCCTACATTCTGCACCGCTACCGCGTCGCGGTACTGATCGTCCGTCATAAGCGCGGGCAGCTTGTATCCCGTCGGGATAGTCGTCGTGTAAATGCGGAGTTCCGTATTGTCGAGCGTCGGGTAAATTACCTCCTCGCGCCAGTCGCCCAGGATATCCGCCGCAAGCGACGGCGTGGATTTCGCGGAGTTGTTCGAGTGGCACTCCGCCGCCGTGAATATATTTTCAACCTTATATGTGTACGGGTTGTACTTCGAAATATTCACGCCGTCGAGCACTTCTCTGCCAAGATCGCCGTCCCACCAAACGAGGAAGTTCGCGGGTATGCTGTAATTATCCGTAATCATCTCGCCCTTATCGTCGATAAGCATACCGATTGACGACCAGCTCTCCGCGCCCTTGTGCGTCGGGTCGATATCGTCGCTGCCGCCTCTGCCTACGTCAAGAGACGTTTTCGGCGACGACCATAAAATCTCGCCCGTGCGCGCGTCCTTCATCTGATGACCGTATGCGCCGCCCTCGTGAACCGAGAAAATCTCAAGTCCGGGTCTGTCGGGAACAAGGTCGCCCATGTGCTGCGCGTCGCCGTGGTGCAAAAGCGCGTTTGTATAAAGCGGCTCGCCGTTATCGTCGTATGTTGTCGAGCCGTAGATTATTTCGTCCTTGCCGTCATAGTCCACGTCCGCGACGCATACCGAGTGGTTGCCCTTGCCCTTATACGGCGCGGCCTCCTCCTTGTCCATAAAATCGGTATCGAAAATCCAGTCGTTTACTATCTTATTATCCTTCATGCTGAACGCCGCAAGCACCGTCTTATCGTAATATCCGCGCGCGAACATCATCGACGGGATATTTCCGTCCTCGTAGAACACGCACGCGTTATAACGCTCCGACCTGTTGCCCCAATCGTCGCCCCAGGAATTAACGTCCCATTTAACGCCGTCTCTTTCGCCCGTCGTCTGTGGATAATAATCCGTAGTATCGATAACCGCGCCGGTTTCGCCGTCGAACACGGTCAGATACAGCGGTCCGGACAAATTCTTGCCGTTATTGTCGCGCCAGTCCTTCGTGCCGTCGCCTATAACAGTGCCGTCTCCGGCAACCGTACCGTCGGCCGTGCGCATCGCGACCTCGGCCTTGCCGTCGTTATTGAAGTCCGCGCAGAGGAACTGCGTATCATGCGCGCCGCTGCGGGCGTTGATGCCAAGATCAATGCGCCATAACCGCGTGCCGTCAAGCTTGTACGCGTCGAAGAGCGTGCTGCCCGTCGCGCCCAAATGCGAGCTGTCGCGGGAATTGGTCGGATCCCACTTTAATATTACCTCCAATTCGCCGTCACCGTCGAGATCCGCGACTGACGCGTCGTTTGCGATATAGCTGTATTCCTCGGTTTTGTACGGCTCCTCGTATCTAAGCTCAACCGTGCCGCCCTTCGGGGGATCGAGCTTGATGCCTATGTAATCGCCGCCCAAAAGCTCCGCTTCCTTCGATTTTTTGCCTTCCTCGCCGTTTACAACGGCCGCCACGGCGTATTTGTCGCCCGCTTTAGCGGTGTAATCAACATAATTCGTCTTGTTCATCGGCTCGGTGTTCAGCTTTTCGCCGTTCTTATAGAGGTTGTACCTCGTGTCCGCGCCCTCCGTGCCGAGCCAGCGCCATGAAATGAACCCGTACGCGCCCGCGTTCGCCGCTACAAGACCGCGGTCGAGGTTTTCCATTCTGCGCTGAATATCCGGGCGGTTGTCAATAAGCTTCTGCGTCTCGCTGCCGTCGGAAACGTCGCTGTAAACCGTGATCGGATCCGGCTTCGCCGGAGCATCGCCTATTTCGCCGTAGCTGTTATCGGCGGTATCGTTCAATAATTCCTCACCGCCCGCTTCTATCACGATATTGTCAACATACGCGTAAGCGCCGGGGTCTGTCGCATACGGCGTATAACCGATACGCGTCACAGGCTCCTTCGCGTCGGAATACTTAAAGCCGGCGCCCTTTTTCGATTTCATCAATTCCTCGCCGTCCTTGTAAACGGTCAGGATATCGTTCTTCCACTCAAGCTTGAAATTGTGCCATTCCTTCTTGATATTGACATATTCGCCCTCGATGCGGAATTTCTTGTCGTCCTTAACCAGCCCCTCGGCTACGATGGTCGAGCCGCTGTCGGGGAAGAAATAAATTCCGGTAATCTCATGACTTTGAATATCGGTCGTGCCGGAGTAGAACGCATATCTAAATCCCTGCGACATGCCGTACCAGTCGAATGACACCGACCAGTCCTTTTTCATCTCGTACTTGCCGCTTTTTTGCTCGTACAGATACGACGACGGGATCTCGATATACGGATTTTCGCCCTTTTCAACGTCGTTGCCGCGCGCCGTTTCAAAGCCGTTTAAGAAAAATACGTTTCCCTTGTCCGTGCCCGTCGGGTCGGCGATTACCGATATATCGCCGTAACCCTTGTACAGCTTCATAGCCTCATCGTCCGCCGCTGCCGGAACGGCAATTGCGCCCGCGAGCATCGCCGCGGCCGAAAATACGCTTATGAGTTTTTTAAATTTCATCTTAAACCCTCCCTGTTTTTTTGTTATTGTTATTTTATCACAAAATTTATCGGTTTGCAATCCGTTTTTTTTACAAATTAGTGAATAGATCCATAATTTTGCCATAATACCGCGCAAAAAAATACAGCGGGCGGAGGTTGTCCGCGCGCCGTATCATCCGCGGGAGCGCCGGTTTGGAAAAAGCCTTATACCGGCTCGTCTCCTACGCGTGAAATTTTAGTTTTATACAGCCGTATGAATAGGATTATCGAAACGCATATGGATACAACCTCCGCGATATCATATGAAAACCACACGCGGCTTATATGCGCGACGTCGAAGTTTACCGACCGCGCGAGCAGATACGCTGACGGTATGAGCGCGATAAGCTGTCTGGCAAACGAGGTGATCATCGAATACACGCCGTTTCCCAGCGATTGGAACACGGACGAAAATATGATACAAAACGCCGCGATCGGGAAGCTGAGCGAAATTATCCGCAGCGCCGGTATTCCTATTGCGAGCATATCGGGCGAGGCGTTAAAGAAGGCGAGAAGCTGCGCCGGGAAAATCCAGAACAGCAGCGTTCCCAAGCACATTATGCAAAACGCGTACGTTATTGCAAGACGTATCGCCTTAGTCATCCTGTCACGCTTGCCCGCGCCGTAATTGTATGAAATAATCGGTACAAGTCCGTTGTTCATGCCGAACAGCGGCATGAATATGAAGCTGTTGAGCTTGAAATACACGCCGAATACCGCGACCGCCGTCGAGGAAAACGCGATGAGGATCTTGTTCATGCAGAAGGTCATGATCGAGCCTATCGATACCATTATCGTGGACGGTATCCCGACCGCTAAAATCATCTTTATTATGTGCCACTGCGGGCGGAAACCCTTGGGAGACAGGTTGATTTCGTTATTCCTTGTTATATTAAAGTACATAGCCATGCCGGCCGCGATTATCTGACCGGTTACCGTCGCCCATGCCGCGCCGGCGATACCCCATTTGAACACGAAAATGAATATCGGGTCAAGAATGAGGTTTATAATCGCGCCCGTACCCTGTGTGATCATTGTGAATATGGTTTTTCCCGTCGATTGGAGCAGCCTTTCAAATGTGTTCTGCGCGAATATTCCTATGCCCATAATGAGCACTACGCTCAGGTAGTCCTTGCCGTATCGGATTATTTCCGCGGCGTTCTCGCCCGTTCCCGACTGCGCTATGTAGAACGGCGTGACAACGGTGAAGCCTAAAATAACAAAAATCAGGCATCCGATTATTTCGAGAAAAATTCCGTTAAGCGCCGTCTTATTGACGAGCTGATAGTTTTTTTGGCCGAGCGAACGTGACAAAAGCGCGTTGATACCTACGCCCGTGCCCGACGCGACGGCGATCATCAGATTTTGCATGGTAAACGCAATGGATACGGCGGTAAGCGCGTTTTCGCTTATCTGCGCGACGAATATACTGTCTACAATATTATAGAGCGCTTGTACAAGCATAGAGATAATCATCGGCAGCGCCATTGTTATGAGAAGCTTGTTCACGGGCATTACGCCCATTTTGTTTTCCGCTTCCAAATTTATCCCTCCTATTTTTATTACATTTAACGATTAGAAGCTATTATACATCATTTTGTACTATTGTGCAAATTACATTTTTGTTACAATCACGGACTTACGGCGGCATTATTCTATGCCGATACGGGTAAATCAAAAAATAACTGACATATTTTTCATTTTTTATTGATTTTGAACGGAGATTATTGTATAATGGCAGTGAAATATATTAATTGACTATACGAAAGGCAGGATTTACGATGAAAAAATTGGAACAGCTTTATGAAGGAAAGGCTAAAAAGGTATATAAAACGGACGATGAAAATCTTTATATCGTTGATTATAAGGATGACGCGACAGCGTTTAACGGACTGAAAAAGGGTCAGATCGCCGGAAAGGGCGTTGTAAACAACAAGATGTCCAACTTCCTTATGCAGATTATGGAAAAGAAGGGTATTCCTACGCATTTTGTCGAGGAGCTTTCCGACCGCGAGACGGTCGTTAAAAGGGTTGAGATCGTGCCGCTTGAGGTTATTATAAGGAATATCGCGGCGGGCTCGTTCTCAAAGCGGTTCGGCATTGAGGAGGGTACGCCTCTAAAGTGCACGACGCTTGAATATTGCTTAAAGGACGACGATTTGGGCGATCCGATGATAAACGATTATCAGATCCTCGCGATCGGCGCGGCGACAAAGGAGGAGCTTGACACGATTGCCGATTTGACGTTCAAGGTAAACGACGTGCTTAAAGCATATTTCGCGGGGATCAATATCGAGCTTGTCGATTTTAAGATCGAGTTCGGCAGAACGCCCGACGGGCAAATTATTTTGGCGGACGAGATCTCGCCCGATACATGCCGCCTGTGGGACGCGACGACGCATGAGAAGCTTGATAAGGATCGCTTCCGCAGGGATTTGGGTAATGTGGAAGAGGCATACGAGGAAGTATTCAAGAGACTGGGACTGTAATAAATTTTAGTTTGTCGCGCTAATGTATATGGGAAACACCGTAGGGGCGGTCATTGGCCGCCCGTGTTCCGTAACCCAATATGGTATACGGCGAGCGTTAGCCTCCCTTGTCAAAGGGAGGTGGCATTTGCGACCGTAGGGAGCAAATGACGGAGGGATTCATTTATACAGAAAACCGCATATTGCAGCGATTTGTTGTAATTGCGGAATCCCCTCGCCAACTTCGTT
>CANQYQ010000030.1 GCA_947628155.1 uncultured Clostridia bacterium | reverse complement strand
CGTTGGCCCTCTCCCCTTTAACAAGGGGCGCAAGCAGAGCACCGCCGTAGTCAAAAGCGCGATAAACATAAATTTATATTAATACAAGGAGGAATACGATGACCATAAGAACAGACCTGGCGATGGAGGCGCACGAGCTGTGCAAAAGCGAGGCGCGCGACAGCGCGGAAATAGACGGAGTAAGCGCGGCGACGGAAAACTATGACGGCGTATCAATCACACGCGTGAACATCACAAATGAAAACGGCAGCAGGCGATTGGGGAAAGCGATGGGGCGGTATGTGACGATAGAAGCGCCGAACCTGAAATATTCCAAGGACGAATTTGACACCGTATGCAATCTTATCTGTGACGAGCTGCGCGCGATGGCGGAGGTAGACCCTGACAGCCTGACTCTCGTGGTGGGCCTGGGGAACGGCAAAATCACGCCGGACGCGCTTGGTACGCGCGTGATCGACTGCCTCATGGTCACGCGTCACATAAAGCGATACATGAAGGAAATATTAAGTGACAATATCAGCAATGTATGCGCGATCGTTCCGGGTGTTTTGGGCACGACGGGCATTGAAACGGTGGATATAATTAAAAGCATAACCGAAAAAATAAAGCCGCAGCTTGTGATCGTGATAGACGCGCTCGCGGCGGCCGATATACGCCGCGTAAGCACGACGGTACAGATCGCCGATACCGGCATCCAGCCGGGCGCGGGTGTGGGCAACAACCGCGAATGCGTAAACGAGGAGGTTTTGGGCGTAAAGGTAATAGCGATAGGCGTGCCGACGGTAATTGACGCTGCGTCAATTTCAGACGCGAAAATCCCGGAGGATTTAGCGCCTTTAATGGTCACGACGCAGGACATAGACGCCGTCATAGACCGTATGTCACACGCTGTGGCAGCCGGAATAAATCTTGCGCTCCATAAAGATATCACGCCGGATGAAATTGAGAATTATGTAGGTTGACATACGGCAAAAATTGGAGTAAAATATATAAAAAATCACAAAGGAGACAGGCAATGGAAAACATTAATTTGATATATGTACCGATGGACAAGATAAAAACGACCACGATCGGCGTATATATCCACAGGCAGCTCAATAAAAACGACGTATCGAAAAACGCGGTGCTGCCATACGTCCTGCGCCGCGGCTGCAAATTATGCCCTGACGCGGAAGCGATAGCGAAATATCTTGAAAATCTTTACGGCGCGCAGCTCCGAGCGGGGGTCGTCAATATGGGCGACGACCAGATCATGCGCTTTG
The DNA here is from genome assembly GCA_947628155.1 of uncultured Clostridia bacterium. Classification (GTDB taxonomy): domain Bacteria; phylum Bacillota; class Clostridia; order UBA1381; family UBA1381; genus 12844. Next base: position 16,525 of record CANQYQ010000030.1, on the reverse strand, counting down.
AGGCGCAGACGATCCAGGACAAATACGCCGCGGAGGGAGAGCCTCTGACGGAGGATTTACTTAGGCTTATTCTGTCGGTAATGTTCGAGCCGGTGACGGAGGACGGCGGCTTTAAGAGCGCGACCGTCGAAATCGAGAAGAATAACGCGAAGGATCGCATAGCGTCCGTTATGAATGATAAGCGCGTTTACGCGATGCAGCGCTGCATTGAGGAAATGTGCGCGGGCGAAAACTACGCGCTTCCAAGCCGAGGCACGATAGAGGGCGTGGACGCGATCGACGCGCGGAATTTGTACGAGTATTACAAGAGTGCGATCGCGTCGTCGGTTATTGACATTTACGTTTGCGGCAGCGCGGACGAAACGAAGCTGCGCGCGCTTATAGATGAGAAAACGGCGGGAATGGAGTTTGAACCGGCAAAAATTCCGGAGACTGAAATTCACAGAAAATCCGGTGATGTTAAAAACGTCACCGACCGCATGGAGGTCACGCAGGGCAAGCTGTCGATCGGATTCGCGACGGATATAACGCCGCAGTCGGAGGACGCGTTCGCGCTTACGGTAATGAACAGCGTTTTCGGCGCGGGCGCGCATTCGAAGCTGTTTAACAACGTCCGCGAAAAGCTGAGCCTCGCGTATTACGCGTCAAGCGGCGCGGTCAAGGCCAAGGGCATGATCATTATGAACGCGGGGATCGAGTTTGAGAATTTCCAAAAGGCTTATGACGAAACGCTCGCGCAGCTTGAAAGCATACAAAACGGCGAAATTTCGGAGCTTGAATATAAGAGCGCGGTAAGCTTCCTCGTGAACGCGTACGAGGCGATGAAGGACAGTCCCGAGCAGATGCATCAGTTCCTCTCCGACCAGCGCGTGACGGGAACAAATTACGATATTGACTACTGCAAGGACAAGCTCGCGGCCGTGACCATAGACGATATCGTGCGCGTATCCAAGCGCGTGGAGCTTGATACCGTGTATTTTCTGACGGGAGAGGGGGAATAACAATGGAGCTTAAATATAAAAAAAGCGCCGCGGACGGCGAGGAAATGTTTTACGGTACCCACCCGTCGGGACTTGACATTTTCATAATCCCCAAAAAGGGTTACAGTAAAAGCTACGCGATATTCGGTACGCATTACGGCTCGGTCGATTCGGATTTCATCGTGCCGGGCGAGACGGAGGAAACGCGCGTTCCCGACGGGATCGCGCATTATCTGGAGCATAAGATGTTTGACCAGCCGGACAATAGCAATGTGTTTGATAAATTTTCCCGGCTCGGCGCGAACGCCAACGCGTTTACCTCGTTTAATATGACGGCGTATCTGTTTTCGGCCACGGAAAACGTAAAGGAAAGTCTCGCCGTTTTGCTCGATTACGTACAGTCGCCGTATTTTACGGAGGAAACGGTTGAAAAGGAGCGCGGTATAATCGGGCAGGAGATACGTATGTACGACGACGCGGACAGCTGGAAGGTGTTTTTTAACCTGCTCAACTGCCTGTATAAGAACCATCCTGTGAAAAAGGAAATCGCGGGCACAATAGAGAGCATAAGCCATATTACGCCGGAGCTGCTGTACCGCTGCTATAACACATTCTATAACCTTTCAAATATGGCGATCGTCGTCGCGGGCGATGTTGAGCCGGGAGAGATATTGAAGGTGATAGAGGACGGCATAAAGAAAAACGAGCCGTTTAAGGAGGAAATAAAACGGATATATCCCGATGAACCGAATGAGCTTGCGTCCGATTACGCGGAGCAGAAAATGAGCGTGGCTATGCCAATGTTTATGGTGGGATTTAAGGATACCGATACGGAATGCGGCGGAAAGGCGCTTTTGAAAAAATCGCTTGAAACTCAGATACTTTTAAAAATGCTGTTCGGGAAAAGCGCGCCGCTTTATAAACAGCTCTATGACGACGGTCTTATTAACGCTTCGTTCAGCGCGGATCACACGATGCAGCCCGACTACGCGTTTTCCTCGATCGAGGGTCAGTCCAAGGACCCCAAGCGCGTCTACGATATGATCATAGCCGAGATAAACCGCGTTAGATCCGAAGGCCTTTTGGAAGAGGATTACGTGAGAATAAAGAAGGTGCTCTGGGGTGAACATATCCGTACGCTTAACGATGTGGAAAATCTCGCGGGAGATTTTTTGCAGATGCATTTTATGGGCATAGATTATTTTGATTATTACGATGTGTATAAATCAATAACCTTTGAGGATGTACAAAAGAGGTTCGAAAATCATTTTGTGCCGGAACGCTCGGCGCTTTCGGTGGTGAACCCCGTAGAATAAATCCGATTGTGATATCGTATTTGAAAAAATTTCCGGATAATTCCGGAAATTTTTTTGTATAAAGCAACAAAAACGCCATTAGCACTTGAAAAATAATAAAAAATATGGTATAATAAAAAAATAATGGGTTTTTATACGCCGATTTGAAAAAAGAAGGACGGGAGCAGTGACAATGTTAAAGAGCATGACAGGCTACGGAAGATACGAAGAGATCGCCGGAGGCAAAAAAATAATGGCGGAGATAAAGTCGGTTAACCATCGTTATGCCGATTACAGTATAAAGATACCGAGATATTACGGATTTTTGGAGGATAAGCTCAGATGCCTTATCGCCGAACGGGTTACGCGCGGAAAGATAGATGTATTTATCACGATTGAGAGCTATGGAGAATCGGACAGGGATATAATTCTGAATGAAGAGCTGACGAGAGACTACCTTAACGCTTTGCGTGAGCTTCGGGATAAGTTCGGACTGCCCGACGATATTTCCGTAATGAGCGTCGCGCGCTATCCGGATATTTTTAAGACCGAACGACGTGACGAGGACGAGGAGGAAATTTGGGCGCTGGTAGAGCATACGGTCAATCAGGCGCTCGACGCGTTCTGCGATATGCGTTCGCGCGAGGGCGGGCGGATCGAGAAGGATTTGCGCGGCAGGATCGAGTATATGAAAACGCTCGCGGCCAAGGTTGACGAGCTGTCGCCGAAAACGGTCGAGGCGTACAAGGAACGGCTCTATGCAAAAATCAAGGAGCTGCTCGAAGATCGTGAAATAGATGAGACGCGCCTTTTAACGGAGGTCGCGATATTTGCGGATAAGGTGGCGGTAAATGAGGAAACTGTCAGATTGTCGAGTCATTTCGAGGAGTTTTACCGGATCATAGAAAGCGGCGAACCGGCGGGGAGAAAGCTCGATTTCCTTATCCAGGAGATAAACCGCGAGACTAACACGATAGGCTCGAAGGCGCAGGACGTTGAGGTCGCCAAAATCGTTGTAACGTTAAAGGGCGAAATTGAAAAGCTCAGAGAGCAAATACAAAATATAGAATAGGTGATACACATGAAGCTTGTAAATATAGGGTTCGGGAACATGATAAACGCCGACCGTGTTATAGCGGTAGTGAGCCCGGAATCCGCCCCGATAAAGCGCGTGGTGCGCGAGGCGGAGGACAGAAGCATGCTGATAAACGCGACCTACGGCCGACGCACGAGAGCGGTGGTCGTTATGGACAGCGAGCATGTGATTTTATCGGCTATACAGCCGGATACAATAAGCGGACGGCTTGCCGCGGAAGAGGAGGTACAATGATGAGAGGCACGCTATACATTATGTCCGGCCCGTCAGGTACGGGCAAGGGCACAATATGTACCGAGCTTTTGAAAACGAGAAATATGTATCTGTCCGTTTCCTCAACGACACGGGAAATGCGCGACGGAGAGACGGACGGGGTGACGTACAACTACACGACCGACGAGCACTTTGAAGATATGATAAAGAACGGGGAAATGCTTGAATATGCCAAATACGGAAGCCATTATTACGGCACGCCGAGAAAGCATATCGAGGAGCATTTGTCAAAGGGTACGGACGTAATGCTTGAGATTGAGCCGCAGGGCGCGATGCAGGTCAAGAAGATCTATCCCGACGCGGTGCTGATGTTTATCCTTCCGCCGTCGATGCGTGAGCTCAGACGCAGACTCGTCGAGCGCGGCCGCGAGACGGACGAACAGATAAAGGCGCGGCTCAAAAACGCGCGCTGGGAATTTTCGCAGGCCCCGTATTATAATAAAATTTTTGTAAACGACAATCTCGGCATGTGCGTACGTGAGGTAAAAATGTTTCTTGATGAAACGGCGCAAAGCCGACGCTTTGTCGAGGATTTATTAAACGAGAAATATTAATTTTGAGAGGATGTAGCAGAAATGATGATTAAACCCGGAATTACAGAGCTTTCACGCTGTGTGGACAGCCGTTACACGCTTGTGGCTATGGCGGCGAAGCGCGCGAGAATGATCGGCGAGAAAACGGAGGAACATGACGGCGAATTTATTACAGCGAAGCCGGTATCCATTGCCGCAGATGAGATCTCGCGCGGTAAGATCGGATATGTCCGTTCCGAGGCGATAAAGGCCGCGGAGGAATACGAGGAGGAAAAGGCCGCCGCGATTTTATCGTATAACGAGGCGCAGGCGGAGGATGGCTCGAAGCCAGAGGAGAGCGCGGAGCCGGAAGCTTCGGACGGCGAGGAATAAATGATCGCGCGCATAATTGTCGATAACCGTGCGAAAAGCGTGGATAGGCCATTTGATTATCGTATACCCGACGAGCTGGAGGGGAAAATAGGCGTCGGCAGCCGTGTTATAGTGCCGTTTTCAAAGGCAAACACAGAGCTTGAGGGTTTTTGCGTGGGATTGCGCGAGACATCGCAGGCTAAGGGTTTGAAGGATATATTGCGGCTTGCGCCGCAGCCGGCGGCATTTGACGAGAAGATGCTTGAGCTGATAGAATGGATGCGCGGGAAATATCTCGCGGGCTATCTTGACGTGATCCGCACAGTCGTTCCGGCGGGCAGCGCCGTAAAGGCGCAGGAATGGATAATTCTGAACGAGAGGTCAAAATCAAAGGGCGCGGTCATTAACCGCATACAGGAGATCCTTATCGAAAACGGCGGTTCTATGGAGCTTGCCGCGCTGGAGGCGGAGTTTGAAAAAAATATACGCGCTCAGATACGCGGCATGCTGAAAAACGGTACGCTTACGCGTGAATTTCGCGTATCGAGCATGGTCGGCGAAAAGACGCGCAAGTACGTGAGGCTTATTGTGCCGTCGGACACGGCGGCGGAGGAAGCGGGTTTGCTTGAGAAGCGCGCGCCGGTTCAGGCGCGGGTCCTTGATGAGCTGAGCCGCGAGGAACAGATCTCAATTGCCGATTTGAAGCAGAGCATAAACGAATCGGCATCCGGCGCGGTAAACGCGCTGGCGAAAAAAGGATTTGTCGAGGTATTTGACCGTGTTATCGAGCGCGTTCCCGTTTTAAACACGGACGGCGGCGGGGATTTGATCCCGACATTCGAGCAGCGCAGCGCGATCGAGAGGATAAATCATTCGATAAGCGAACGCGACAATACGGTATTTTTGCTGCACGGCGTTACGGGCAGCGGCAAAACCGAGGTTTTTATGCAGGCGATCGAGCATGCTTTGGAGCTGGGAAGGAGCGCGCTTGTGCTTGTGCCGGAGATATCGCTTACGCCGCAGATGGTATCGCGGTTTTCGGCGCGGTTCGGCGAAAGGATCGCGGTACTTCACAGCGCGCTTTCCATGGGTGAGCGATACGACCAATGGCGGCGTATAAACGAGGGCCGGGCGGAAATCGTAATAGGCGCGCGCTCGGCGGTTTTCGCACCGCTTAAAAATATAGGCGCGGTGATAATCGACGAGGAGCATTCGGAAACGTACAAATCCGAAATGCTGCCGCGCTATCACGCGCGTGAGGCGGCGCTTTTCCGCGCGAAGCAATACGGCGCGGCGGTCGTGCTCTCGTCGGCTACGCCGTCTCTTGAGAGCATGTATAAGGCCAGGCACGGCGAGTATGAACTTATCACCATGAAAAAGCGATATAATGAAAACGCCATGCCGTCCGTTTCGATAGCGGATATGTGCGAGGAGCTCAAAAGCGGCAATAAAACCATGTTTTCGCGGGAGCTTCGCGGTGAAATTGAAAAGAATTTGAAAAACGGCGAGCAGACGATATTGTTTTTGAACCGGCGCGGATTTTCGACGTTCGTGTCGTGCAGGAGCTGCGGCCGCGCCGTGAAATGTCCAAATTGCAATATCACGCTTACATACCACAGATTTGACGACAGCCTGAAATGTCACTACTGCGGTTATGAGCATAAGAACTACACGCTCTGCCCCGTGTGCGGCAGTAAATATATACGCTATTTCGGCGGCGGCACACAGAAGGTAGAGGAGGAAATAAAAAAGATGTTCCCGACCGCGTCGGTGCTGAGGATGGACGTGGATACGACGGGGAAAAAACAGTCGCACGAGAAGATCATCGAGCGTTTTGAGAAGGAAAAAACAGATATTCTCATAGGCACGCAGATGGTTGCAAAGGGACTCGATTTTGAAAATGTCACGCTTGTGGGAGTAATAAGCGCGGATACCATGCTTCATATAAATGATTTCCGGAGCGCGGAGCGGACGTTCGCGATGCTTGAACAGGTGACGGGACGCGCGGGGCGCGGCAATAAAAAGGGCCGCGCGGTAATACAGACGTACTCGCCGCGCAATGAGGCGGTGAGACTTGTGAAAACGCATAATTACAACGCCTTTTACGAGTCGGAGATCATACAGCGCAAGCTTATGAATTATCCGCCGTATTCCGAGCTTGTATGCGTATTGTTTTCGGGCGGCGCGGCGACGCTTGTAAATCAGGCGGCGAAATATTATTTAAAGCAGCTCGGAAATCTGTCGGAATGGGGGCAATGGGCGCAGATACTCGGCCCGGTCCCCGCATCGATCTCAAAAATGAATAATAAATACCGCTATAGGATAATTATAAAATGCGAGGACGGCGATAAATTGACGGACAGACTCAAAAATGCCGAAGCCGCGTGCAGAAAGCACGCGAATTATAAATCAGTGGCGGTTGTTACGGATAAAAATCCGAATATGATGTATTAGGGGATAGAAGCAATGGCGATAAGGAAAATAAGAGAAGAGGGAGACGAGATCCTTTCAAAAAAGTGTAAGGAGGTCGTCGCGTTTGATAAAAAGCTGCATATTCTGCTTGACGATATGTATGAGACTATGACCAAATATGAGGGCGTCGGCCTTGCCGCGCCGCAGGTGGGGATATTGAAGCGCGCCGTTGTAATTAATGTCGGCGACGGGAAGCTGGAGCTTATCAATCCGTCGATCCTCGAGGAAAGCGGTTCGCAGAAGGGCAGCGAAGGGTGTCTTAGCGTGCCGGGTGTTTTCGGCATAGTTGAGCGGCCGATGAAGGTGACTGTCCGAGCGCAGGACAGGCATGGAAGGTGGTTTAAAATAACGGGTGAGGAACTGCTTGCCCGCGCGATTTGCCATGAGATAGAGCATCTTGACGGGCATCTGTTTCGTGAGAAGGTAATAGAATATTGTGAAAGGTAACGGTAAATGCGTATTTTATTTATGGGAACGCCGGATTTCGCGGCGTCAGTCTTAAACGCGATGCTCGACGCCGGACTTGATATTGCCGGAGCTGTTTCGCAGCCGGATAAACCCAAGGGCAGAGGACATAAGCTTGTTATGACGGATGTGAAAAGAGCGGCGGCGGAGAGAGGATTGCCGGTATATCAGCCGGAAACGCTGAAAAACAACGCGGCGATGCCGGTTCTGGAGGAATTAAAGCCGGAGCTTATAGTTGTTGCTGCGTATGGTAAAATTTTACCGGAATACGTTTTGAGCTTCCCCAAATACGGATGTATAAACGTGCACGCGTCTCTTTTGCCAAAATACCGCGGCGCGGCGCCTATACAGGCCGCGATTGTAAACGGTGAGGAGGAAACGGGCGTTACGATTCAAAAAATGGCGAAGGGGCTTGATACGGGCGATATTATTTCGCAAAGGAGCACGCCGATAGGCGAGTATGAAACGGCGGAGGAGCTGTTTGACCGTCTTGCGGTCATAGGCGCGGAGCTTGTCATTGAGACGATCGCGGATATAGAAAACGGCACGGCAAAATATACGCCGCAGGATGAGAAAAACACGTCGTACGCGCCGATGATAGACAAGGCGGCCGCGCTTATCGACTGGACAAAGCCGAACAGCGCCGTGTCAAAGCTTATATGCGGCATGAATTCATGGCCCATGGCCCGGACATATTATAAAGGAGAGCCGCTTAAGATCATCACGGCGGTCAAGTGCGCGGGAGACGGAACGCCGGGAGAAATACTGGGAATTGAAAAAAACGCGGGTATGATCGTAGCTTGCGGCGAGGGCGCGGTATGCGTTAAGGAAGCGCAGTTCCCAAACAGCCGCCGCATGAGCGTAGAGGATTACGCGCGGGGACATAAAATAGATATCGGAACAATTTTGGGAGGAGAATAATAATGTTTATACTTGACCCGACATATGTATTGGTTATTATAGCGTTTTTCCTTACGATGTTTGCATCGTTCGGTGTGCAGGCGACGTTTAAGAAATACGACCAAATCCAAAATTCGCGGGGTCTTACCGGAGCGGATACGGCAAGGCGTATTCTTGACGCGAACGGACTTTACAATATCCGAATCGAGCGCGTCGCGGGTAATCTGACCGACCATTACAGCCCGAATGAGGGCGTGTTAAGGCTGTCGGATTCGACATTCAACAGCCGCTCGGTTGCGGCGATGGGAGTGGCGGCTCACGAGTGCGGCTACGCTGTGCAGCATCAGGTCGGATACGCGCCGATACGAATCAGAAACGGGATCGTGCCGTTTGTAAATATTTGCAATATGCTGTCAATGCCGGTATTTATTATCGGATTGATTTTCGGGATCGGAGATCTTGCTATGATAGGCGCGCTGCTGTTCGGGGCGGTGCTGCTGTTCCAGGTGGTGACGCTGCCGACCGAGATCAACGCGTCGCGCCGCGCGCTCGCGACGATACAGAGCATGAATCTGCTCGAGGGAGATGAGTATTACGGCGCGAAAAGGACGCTTACGGCAGCCGCTATGACTTATGTCGCGGCCATCGCGTCAACGGCGCTTCAGTTTCTGCGGCTGCTTCTGCTCGCGAACAGAAGGAGACAGTAATGGACGCGGTGAGGGAAACCGCGTTAAAAACGCTGTACGAGACGGATATTAACGGCGCGTATTCAAATATCGCGCTGAAAAACGCGCTCGCGGGAGAAAATTTTTCCGACCGCGACAGGGCGTTTGTGACATCGCTTGTCTACGGCGTTATTGACAAGGAAATAACGCTCGATCATGTGATCGGGCAGTATTCAAAAATAAAGCTTAAGAAGCTGTCGCCGTATATTTTACTGATTCTGCGCATGGGTATTTACCAAATATTATTTATGGATAAGATCCCTGACAGCGCGGCGGTAAACGAGAGCGTGACGCTTGCGAAGCGGTATGGACACAAGGCGTCCGCGGGATATGTAAACGGCGTGCTCAGAAGCGTCATACGCGGCGGAATTGAGTATCCAAAGGATAAAAACAGGTATTTGGAGATCCGGTATTCGTATCCCGAATGGATCGTGAAAAAATGGGTTTCCGATTTCGGGTACGAATTTACGGAATCGCTTATGAAGGCGTTTGAACGTCCGGCGCGGCTGACGCTGAGGCCAAACACGCTTAAAACAAACGCGCCGCAGCTATGCCGGCTACTGGCGGAGTACGGCGCGGAGGAATCGGACGGCGCGGTAATGTGCCGCGGGTTTGATATAGCGAAAAATGATTTATACAAAAACGGATATTTTTCCGTGCAGGATAAGGCGGCGCAGGACGCGGTAAAGGTCCTCGCGCCGAAGAGGGGATACAAGGTTATTGATATGTGCGCCGCGCCGGGCGGGAAAACGGCGCATATGGCGGAGATGATGGGAAACGACGGCGAGATCCTCGCGTTTGATATATATCCGCATAAAGCGGAGCTTATCGATAAAAATGCCGCTCGGCTCGGGATCGATATTATTAAGACCGAGGTGTGCGACGCGGCGGAGCATGATCCGAGGCTCGATGGATCGGCGGACCGCGTGCTGTGCGACGTTCCGTGCTCGGGACTCGGCATAATCGGGAGGAAGCCGGAGATAAAGCGGGCAAGGCATGAGGATTTGCCCGAGCTTTACAAAATTCAGCGGCGCGTTTTGGACAACGGGGCGGCATATGTAAAGCCGGGAGGTACGCTTGTATATTCAACCTGCACCATTGACCGCCGTGAAAATGAGGGCAGAATATCGGAGTTTTTAGCGGAAAACGGCGGATTTGAAAAGGAATATGAGAAAACGTATTACCCGCATATAGATAACACCGACGGGTTTTATATATGCGGATTGAAAAGGATAAAATGATGCTTGATTTAAAGGATTTTGAGTATGGAGAGCTTGTTAAATATTTAACGGGCATCGGCGAGCCGAAATACAGGGCAAAGCAGATATTTTCATGGCTGCATAAGGGCGTGGCATCGTATGACGAAATGACGGATATTTCGGTGAAAACGCGGCGCCGGCTCATGGAGGAAACATATGTTTCGACGCTTAAAATCCGCGAAAAATACGTGTCAAGGCTTGACGGAACGGTGAAATACCTGTTTGAGCTGCCGGACGGGAATTGTATAGAAAGCGTGGTCATGCGCTATAATCACGGCTTGTCAATATGCGTATCCACGCAGGTGGGCTGCCGGATGGGCTGCCGCTTCTGCGCTTCGACAATAGGCGGGTTGTACAGAGATTTGACGGCCGGCGAGATTTTAAATCAGGTCATATTCGCGCGGAAGGATATGGGAGAGCGGATAAGCAATATCGTGCTTATGGGCATAGGCGAGCCGCTCGATAATTATGATAATGTGATTACGTTTTTACATAACGTAAATAATGAAACCGGACTTAATATAGGCTATCGGCACATTACGATTTCAACATGCGGGATCGTTCCCGAGATTTACAGACTGGCGGGGGAGAATATGCCCGTAACGCTTACGGTGTCGCTTCACGCGCCGAATGATAAAATAAGGAATGAAATAATGCCGGTAAGTCATAAATATAATATATCAGAGCTTATTGAGGCGTGCGGGACGTATTTTGCAAAGACCGGGCGGCGGATAAGCTTTGAGTATTCGCTTATACGAGGCGTGAATGACAGCGCGGAATGCGCGAGGGAGCTTGCGGGGGTGGTTAAGGATATACACGCACATGTAAATCTGATACCGGTGAACCCGGTGGAGGAAAGGGAATATAGGAGCATTACGCGGCGCGGCGCGGAGGAATTTAAAAAAATTCTTGAGGAAAACGGCGTAAACGCTACGATTAGACGAACATTGGGAGCGGATATTTCAGCTTCCTGTGGACAATTGAGGAAAAAGGTGTTATAATGTTTTTGTGCGGTATTAACGTAAAATGTTTTACGGCGCACGGCATTGAAATATAATGGTGATGATTCCGCGGTTATGTAAGATCAGCCTTGCGGAAAGTATAATTGGAATGACAGGTAAATTCTCACCGGAAATCGGAGGTGATTTGAGAAAATGATATATGGTGCGGCAACAGATATCGGCAGAGTCAGGATGATAAACGAAGACAACTACGCCGTAACGGACACGGAACCGTTCCCGTACGCTATTGTCGCGGACGGAATGGGCGGACATAAGGCGGGAGAGAAGGCAAGCCTTATGGCGGTTGAGACGATATGCGCGGAGCTTTCAAGGTCGCTTTCAAAGGATATGGACTATGTTGAGGCCGGGGAAGCGGCGCGGCGCGCGTTTATAGAGGCAAACAGTGATATTTATAATTATTCTAAGCTTCATTATAAGGTTATGGGTATGGGCACTACGGCGACTCTTGCAATGTTCCATTCGGACAAGCTCATAACGGCGCACGTTGGGGATTCGCGCGTTTATGTGACAGACGGCGGAGAACTGATACAGATCACTAAGGATCATTCGTATGTGCAGGAGCTTGTAATGCGCGGTGAGATCACTCCCGAGCAGGCAAAGCACCATCCAAATAAAAATTACATAACGCGCGCAATGGGCGCGGAGGAAGCCGTTAAGGTGGATATTGTTATACGGCCGTACGGCGGAGAAAAGGTGATCATATGCTCCGACGGCCTTACGAATATGCTCGACGATGATGAGATCCTAAGTATTATCAATGACCACGGTGATTTGCAATCCGCCGCGGATACGCTTATAAGACGGGCGAATGACGCGGGCGGGAACGATAATATAACCGTAGTGGTGCTGGAAAGGGAGTAATGTTAAGATGAACGCGGATAATTTGGCCGGGGAAGTCCTCGGCGAGAGATATGAAATACTTGATAAGATAGGCATGGGCGGAATGGCGGCCGTGTACAAGGCGAAGGACACGCTTTTGAATCGCAATGTCGCGATAAAGATACTGCGCGACTCTCTGGAGGGCGAGGAAAACGTTGTTACAAACTTCGTCAAGGAGGCGCAGTCCTCCGCGTCGCTGAGCCACAGCAATATCGTGTCCGTTTACGACGTAGGAGAAACGGACGGATTAAGCTATATGGTAATGGAGCTGGTGGACGGCATAACGCTTAAGCAGTACATAAAGCAAAAGGGTATGCTTCCGTGGCAGGAGGCGTGTGATTACGCTATACAGATCGGTCAGGGTATAAGCGAGGCGCATTCGCAGAATATTATTCACTGCGATATCAAGCCGCAGAATATTATGATGACCGACGATAAAATTCTGAAGGTTACGGACTTCGGGATCGCCAAGGCTGTTTCGACGAGTACAACGGTGGTCGGCGGGACGGCATTGGGGTCGGTACACTACATTTCGCCGGAGCAGGCGCGCGGCGGGGTTACGGATATGCGCTCGGACATTTATTCTATGGGTATTGTCCTTTATGAGATGCTTGCCGGACGCGTGCCGTTTGACGGCGACAGCGCGGTAGGCGTGGCGATGAAGCATCTTGAGGAAGAGCCGGTAGATGTTAAGTGCATTAATATAGATATTCCGGCGGATCTTGATTATATTGTGATGAAGGCGATCAAGAAGGAGACGGCGGAGCGTTATCAGACGGTTCAGGACATGCTCAATGATTTACATGCCGTTTTGGCCTCCGAGCCGCTGCCGAGCCGGGTCGCGGAGAAGGAGCCGGAGGCGGACGACGGTCAGGAGGACGAGTTGTTTAACGAGAATACAGAGCCTGACGAAACGCCGGATAATCGAAGGAGAGTCAGGACTAACCGCCGCGAGGCGGATAAAAAGCGCTCAAAGGCTCAGAAGGAGGCAAACAGAAACGCGGTTTTACTCGCGATAGCGACGATAGCCGTTGTCGCGCTGCTCGCGGTCGCGGGATTTTCGCTTTACAATAATTTTGTGCGCAGAACCGTTATACCGGAATTTGCGGGTATGACGGTAGAGGAAGCGAGAAAGCTGGCGGAGGACAACGGGCTTGTAATAGGCGATGAGGATATAGAATACTCGATTTCGGATGATGTTGAAACGGGTCGCGTAATATCGCAGGAGCCGGAGAAGGGATTGACGGTGGACAGAGGCTCTCCGGTAAAGCTTGTGGTTTCGCTCGGTTCAAGAGGCGGAAATATCCCCGTTCCCGAGCTTACAAACAAGACGAGGACGGAGGCGCTTGAAATAATAGGCAACGCCGGATTTAAGTTTACGATAATAGAGGAAAATTCAAATACCGTGCCGGCCGGAAACGTTATACGACAGACGCCTATCGCGGGAACGAAGCTGTTTGCGGGAGATTATGTAACGATTTATATAAGCAAGGGCATCGCGTCGAGCTCGCCCGAACCCGCGGGTTTGGTTACGGTTCCGTATATTCTTGATATTGACGTGGACATGGCGCGCAATATGCTTTCCGAGGCCGGATTGTCGCTTGCGGGAATAAGCGTCGCAAATTCGAGCTCGCCGTACGGGACAATTATATCGCAGTCAATTGATTCGGGTACAAGCGTACCGCAGGGCACGGGAGTGTCGGTCACGATTTCCGGAGGTACGGCCGAGGAACAGCAGGCTCAGGTTGAGGAGCAGCAGATGAATAACGATAATACGGAGCCGCAGGAATCGTATGATGACGGCGATGATTATACCGAGCCGGAATACAACGACGAGCCGGATTACAGTGAGTCAGGGTCATACGAGAGCGGCGGACAGACGGCCGTATCGAATGAGGGCGAGACCTCCGGCGGAGGTTCGTCGGGCGGCGGCTCATCAAGCGGAGGTTCGTCGGGCGGCGTGAGCAGTACGACATTCTATGTATCGATACCGGACGGCCCGTCGGATGAAAGTGTTTATGTTGAGGTTTATGTAAACGGTTCACTCGCGAGCGAGGGTACGTACTCAAAGGGAATAGGAACAGTTCCCGTGGGTATCAGCGGCAGCGGTGAAGTGAATGTTACGGCATATGTGGACGGCGAGGAGCAGTCACAGACGATCAATCTTAATTAATTGTACCGATAAAGGGCAGGGATTTTCATAATCGCTGCTCTTTTTACGGGTGATCATAATTTGGCAAACAAAGGATTGACATGGACGTTAATTTGTGAGAAAATAGAGTATAATGGCGAAACGGGAGGATAAATATGTATATAGGGATAGATTTGGGCGGCACGAATATCGCGGCCGGGATTGTTGACGATGACGGGCGGCTGATATTTTCCGACAGTATACCGACATTGAAGGAGCGCGGGTATGAGGAAATTGTAAAGGATATGGCATCTCTTTGCGAAAAGGTGGCGTGCGAGGGCGGCTGTAAGATGTCGGACATTAAGGCGATCGGCATAGGCAGCCCCGGAACAATTGACAATTCGCGCGGCATGGTGGTGTACTCGAACAATATCAAAATGCATAACGCGCCGGTCGTGGCGGAGCTTCAAAAATATATTGATCTGCCGATGAATATCGAGAATGACGCGAACGCGGCGGCGTACGGCGAGTACATAGTCTACGGCGAAGGCGTTGACAGCTTCGTTTTCGTGACGCTCGGCACGGGCGTGGGCGGAGGCGTGATAATCGGCGGCAAAATCTACCGAGGCTTTAACGGCGCAGGCGCGGAGCTGGGACATTCGTCCATCGTTATTGACGGCAAAAAATGCACCTGCGGCAAGCGCGGCTGTCTTGAAATGTACGCGTCGGTGACGGCGCTTATCGAACAGACAAAGGAGGCCGCGGCGGCGCATCCGGAGTCGATAATGAATAAGTGGATCGCCGATAACGGCAAGGTGAGCGGCCGCACAGCGTTTGAGTGCGCCAAGGCGGGCGATGAAACGGCGGTCGCGGTAAAGAAGCAATATATCCGTTATGTCGCGGAGGGGATAAGCAATATTGTAAACATCTTCCAGCCGCGTACGCTTGTTATAGGCGGCGGGATAAGCAAGGAGGGCGACGAGCTGCTCGCGCCCATACGCGAGTTTGTTTACGAAAACGATTACAATAAATATATGCCCAAAACCGAATTAAAAATCGCGCGGCTTCTAAACGGCGCGGGGATTGTCGGCGCGGCAATGGCGGCGAAAAACAAAAGCTGAATATTTTTTCGTTAAAAGGGCAGCCGGGGAGACTGCGGAAAATTAAGATGGATCATACGAAAACGAGTTTGACGGCATACGGAGGCATGTTAAGGCTCGTTCTCGCGAAAAGCGTATAACAGCGGCGTTTGCTATCACAACGGCGCTGTTATTTTTTCAAGGATAAAAATTTATGAGGAACAAATACTCCATATGATTTTAGGTCATCTATTAAAATTATCCAAATTTCTTTATGCAAATTTTACAAATGAAGCAGTTGAAATCACAAATAAATTGTGATATAATTAAAATAAATTAAAAATCAAATATAAAGGGGGATTTATTATGGATTTCATTAAGGAGAACGCGGAGTATGATTTGATAAGCTTCGGAGAAGTAATGCTCAGATTGTCGCCGCCGAATAAGGACAAGATTTCGCAGAGCGAGACGTTTGAAAAGAATTGCGGGGGTTCGGAGTTCAACGTTGCGTCGGGTGCGGCGAATCTGGGTATACGCGCGGCTATTGTAACAAAGCTTCCCAAAAATAAGATGGGACATTTTATCGCGAGGCGCATACGTTACGGCAATGTTTCCGACCGCTATGTGGTATGGGATTACAGCGATAAAAAGCGTTTGGGACTGTATTATTACGAGAGCGGCGTTTATCCGAGAAAATCGGCGGTTGTGTATGACCGCGCCAACGCGTCGGTATGTTCGCTTAAGCTGTCGGAGATTCCCGACGATATTTACGATAAGCCCAGGGTTTTCCATATAAGCTCGATCTCGCTTGCGCTTGACCCCAATCTAAGAGAAACGGCGCTCAGTATGATTAAACTTATGAAGCGGCACGGTGTTGCGATAAGCTTCGATGTTAATTACCGCGCGACTCTTTGGAGCGAGGAAGAGGCGAGAGCGGTGATAGAAAAGATATTCCCGCTTGTTGATATTCTTTTCGTTTCCGAGGAAACGTCAAGGCGTATGCTTCAAAGAACAGGCACCCTTGACGAGATCATGAAGGGTTACGCCGATACATACGGCTGCAAG
>CANQYQ010000029.1 GCA_947628155.1 uncultured Clostridia bacterium | reverse complement strand
GCTATGCGCCGTGTATTTGATAACCGTATCGGCAGTATCGGCGGATGATGTTATGGTTTTTCCGTATGTGGTTTCATCGCACTTTGCCGTAACCTTACCATTTTCGTCAGTGAGATACATCGGATAGTTAACGGTGACACTGTCGCCGTTATATATCTGCTCGTTGTAAATTTCCTTAGCTTCCTGCTCTCCAATCTGAGTGCTTACCTTTACAGTATGCTTCTCCGCCTCAACAAACACAAGCTCAAGCTCCGCATTTGCGCCGTTAACCTCAACGGATGTGGGCGAATCTGATTTAAGAGTATACTTTTTGTCCCCTACCTTGAAATCGGCTTTCTGTTCGTCAGTAGCATTATATGTCGTCTTATCAATAACACCGGGAACCGTTACGCTGTCTTTAAGATCAGCGCCTTCTTCATCAACGAACTTTACCGTTACATCATAAAGCTTTTCGTCAGTCGTTGTTATTGTAAGAACCGGAGCTTTTTCGTTGGGCTTACCGAATATGGTAGCTCCGCCCGCGTTGCCCGTCAAAATAAATGTTACCTTTTCTTTGTCTGCAACGGCCGAGGTAACGTCGATATTAAATGCTTTTTCAGCGCTATTGCCAGCGTCCGTTACAACATCGGAAACCTTTGTTCTTGCGCTCTGGAATAAGTCGTCCCCACTACCTTGGAGAGTATCGAGGTCTATATCGTCATTTGCAACGTACAGAACCGATGTTCTTCCCGAATTTCCGCCCTGTACAACAGAGAATGCAAGGTTCGCCGACTTGATTGAAAGTCCTTCGTCAAGCTCAGGCATTGTAAACTGCATATATGCCGCTCCTGCCCATGCGTCTTTAGAGTCGTTATTGAAATATTCTGTGTCATTATCAAGCGTATGCTGAACCTCGTTTGAACCCCACTGTGAGTGAGCTGTATGTTCAAGCGTCGCTGTGATTTGGCCCGGATTATCCGTTGGCGTCGGCTCAACTGATACCGCAATGCCGATACACGGCATAAAACCTACATATGTGAGCCGAGCCATACACGAATTATCCACGAATTTATTTTATTTTATTTAAAACGGCAATGGCACGCTCCTCTTCGCGGGGATAGAGGTGGGCATAAACATTCCACGTTATTTCAACATCCGAATGGCCGAGACGGCGCGCGATTTCCTGTATATTTATACCATTATTAGCAAGAAAAGACGCGTGCGAATGGCGGAAATCATGTATGCGGATGCGCTTTATTCCCGCGTTTTGCGCATACTGCTGATTTCTTTGCTGCAGCGTCGTGTTTCTCAGGCATATTTCCCCGCCGCATATGTAAAAGCTTTCGCTGAATCCGCTGAGCTTTTCCTGGCGCTTCCTGTGGTCGTCAAGCGTTTTTATAAGCGGCAGCGGCATTTGTACGTCACGGATAGACGACCTGTTTTTCGGCGGTGTTTCCTTATCGCTACCGTGAAGCCGTTGTGCAATGCTCCGCCGTACGTGAATGATATTTCCTTCCAAATCGGTCCATTTAAGCGCGTTGATCTCACCCTTGCGAAGTCCGGTATAAAACGCGATACTGAAAAATACGTAAAAGTTCCATTCGTAGCTGTTGCCGTCCTTCTCTGCCCGCTTCGCCCTTTCGCGCGCCGTGGAAATAAATTTCTTAAATTCCTCCGGGGTATAAAAATCCATTTCCTTTTTCAGTTCATACGGATTTTTGAAATTCCCAACCGTCATCAGCGGATTCTTTGCCAGGTACTCCATGCGTATGGCGTAATTAAGCATCTCGCGCAGAGCGCCGTAAAGATTTTGCTTCATTATCAAAGACAGCGGCTGTGACGGATTTTTAAAATTGTTCTGCTGCTCAACGGTCTGCTTCCAGCGCTGCAGCCGCGCCGCGGTCAATTCGTTCAGCCGGCAGCCGCCCAGCTCCGGAATAACGTATAATTCAAGCCTTCTGCGCAGTGTGCGCAATGTATTTTCGCGCACCTCGAATTGCTTGATTTTAATAAATTCGTCATACAGCTGATGTACCGTCAGGGCGCTTTTGTCGTCTCCCTTTATGTCGCCGCGCAGCTTCTGCTCTAACGCCTTCGCCGCCTCCTTGCCGTATGCTACCCGCTCGGTCTGCTTTGCCTTCCCTGTGCTGTCGGTATAGTTTATACGCACACGGTATTTTTGCAGACCATCCTTTTTCTTGCCATCCATTTTATAAATCGGCATGATTATCAACCCTTTCTTTATTTTTTTATATTATACACAAAAATCCGGCCGCCAACAAGAATTAAAAATCCGATGCGCCGACTTCTTAGTTTTTCATACACGATTTATACACGATTAAACCATTCCCGCACAAAAAAATCGGGCGCTTTCGCGCCCGAATACCGCAACGGTATTTATTTTAAATCGTATCTGAAAACATAATCATCCATAACGAATCCGCTCCCGATATCCGTCACCTGTTCGCGCCACAGCTTAAATCCGAGCGCGTTATATGCCGCGACGGCCGGCTCGTTATTGCGGTTTACCGTAAGCCAGAGGTATCCGGCGTCCGGGAAGGCGCGCTTGACCATATCAAGCATGGACGACGCGATACCTTTGCGGCGGTATGACTGTTCGACGTATATTTTACTCAGGAACACGCATCCCGGTTCGGGGCGCGCGCCCAGATAACCCGCGAGCGAACCGTTTTCATCCTCCGCCATGTAATATATGTATCCGTCATTTTTCACCGAGTCGGATATGGCTTCATAGGATTGGAACTTTTTGAGCATATATTCCACCTGCTCCTTTCCGATTATCGGCGTAAAATGTTCATGCCATATAATGTCCGCGAGATTTGCCACGGCGCGTATGTCTTCTTCGTCTTTTGCTTTTCTGTAGGTTATCATTCTTTTATCTCCTTAATGAATATTCAAGTATTTTATGATTTGCCGAGAAGAAATCGAGATTCGCGTCAAAATATAGTCGCGATACGGTTTGCCCCTCGTTAAATTCTCCGTTTTCGTATTTATTCTGACTGTCCCACGTCGTATCGACGATTATCCAGCGTCCGTCGGCATATACCTCGTTCCACGCGTGATTTTGTTCCTCGGTCGATATGTTCTCATCCGTCCATGTATCGTCTCCTTCAACTCCCACGCCAAGCGCGTAACCGGAAACGACATTGCACGGTATTTCCAAAGCGCGGCACAGCGTCGCGTATAACGTCGCGTAGCCAAGACACACCGCACGGCGGCTGTTCATAACGTCCGCCGCCGCATACGGTATTTCCTCGCCGGAATTAAGCGCGTCGTTATCGTAATACAAATACGATGAGACCCAGTCGTGTATCGCCGCCGCGCGGTCATAATCCGTAGTATACCCTTCCGTTACCTGCTCCGCGAGAGATTTCATATTAGAGTACTCCGATTGGATGGATAATGTGCTCTCCAGCGCGTCGTTTATGGATTTATCGCGTTCGTACATGACGACATTATGGTCATAGACCGGCGAGATTTGGATCCGCCACTCGTCGTAAAAATTCTCTATCGTCACATAATTATAAACCCAGCTCGCAAAATCGCCGTACGGCTCATCACCCGTATACACGTTGACCTTGAGCAGCTTATGGTCGGTTTCGGGGATGTTAAATTCCTTATAAAACTCATATGAGCCGTTTGTCTCTATTGTATCCTGCAAAAGCGTTTCACCGTCAGGCGTGTCAAAGCATACCACAAGCCATTTTTTATCCGGCGATCCCGCCAAGCCGAATATTTCAAGCGTATTGTTTTGCGTCATCCTCATGCTTATATTCTCATCCGGGTAAAAGGTGAGCATGGGACTGTTTTTTATGTACGCGTTGGACGCCGCGTCCGATGGGTCGATATGCACCTCTTCACCGCTGAACGACGCCATTATTTCTCCGGGGCTCGGTATCTGATTTATCAGCCCGGAAAGGTCGCTGCTAAGCTTTGATATCCGTTCCGTAAGCTTTGGGTTCTTTTCCTCGAGCACCGGTATGTATTTACCTATATCGCTGAAAAAGTCCGTTTCGTAATTCACGGCGCACAGTCCCAGCGCTACGCACAAAAGCGCCAATAAAACCCCTAAAAATT
The DNA here is from genome assembly GCA_947628155.1 of uncultured Clostridia bacterium. GTDB lineage: Bacteria > Bacillota > Clostridia > UBA1381 > UBA1381 > 12844. The sequence goes on along the minus strand of CANQYQ010000029.1, from coordinate 13,801 downwards.
TTTTCATATATCTATATCCTTCGATCCGTTATAGTATCAGAGTGTATCCGCATAAAATATATCTGCGAATATTAGCTTTATGTGAATACACTCTGATTATATCACATAATCGCACGCTGCGCAAGTGTCCGCCGCCGCATTATCCGTAAATTCACGCGTCAAAATCACGCCGCGAAATTATTATATCACAGAAATTATATTTTGCAACATAAAGAATTTGACATTGACGCTTAAGCGTGGTAAAATATATTAAGTAAATATTTTATGGAGGGTATAATCCGTGATCGATTACAGACAATTCAGGCTGTCCAAGCTGAACACGCCGGAGTTTTCGCATTTGAGGTATTTGCTTTTCTGGCCGGTGTACGGCCTTGCTTTTATGCTCCTTGAGCGGTTTATTACACTCGATTATACCTATATCCATTGCGCGATAGACGATGTTATTCCGTTTTGCGAATATTTTATCGTGCCGTATTTGTTCTGGTTCGTATACCTCACGGGTATGCTTATATACACGCTGCTGTTTGATACAAAAAGCTTTGTGTATATGATGAAGCTTATTATAATAACATGTACCGCCGCCTGTATAGCATATGTACTGTTCCCGTCGGCTCAGGATTTAAGACCGGTTACATTCGCGAGGGATAATATTTTTACGAATATCGTACGGGCGTTTTACGCGTTTGATACAAATACCAACGTCTGTCCGTCAGTACATGTAAGCGCGGCGGTGGTAGTTATGATGACGGCATGGAATGCAAAGCATTTCAGCACAGCGCCGCGGCGCGCGGCCTTCGCTGTAATGACAATTCTTATATGCCTTTCGACCGTTTTTTTAAAGCAGCATTCCGTTATTGACGTAATGTGGGGCATCATCGTGTGCGCGGCGGCGGAGGCGATGATCCGCGTATCGGATTATTACCGCTCCCGCAAAAATGATGAAGTCCGGCAAAGGATCTAAAAAAGACGCCGAAGCGTCTTTTTTTCATTTTTTTATCGTTTCAATTTCGCGTTTATTTTCTTCTGCAGCTCTACTACGATCAACGGCGTAAGCGACAGCGCGGCTGTAATTGCCCATTCCGCCGCCGTAAGCGCGGTTACCCCGAACAGCGGCGCGCATATCGGCAGTGATATTACCGATACCTCCAAAATCACGCCGACTATAAACGATAGATCCAGCCATACATTGGACAGCAGGCCTTTTATAACCGATCCCTCGCTGCGCATATTGAACGCGTGCACAAGCTGCGAAAGGCTCAGTACCGCGAAGGCCATTGTACGCGCGGTCGTAACGTCCTCCGCCATCCGAAGTCCGGCGGTAAACGCGGTCAAAGCGAGCGCGCCGATAAGCAATCCCTCAAATATTATTGCCGCCCATAGTCCGCCGGAGAAAATTCCGCCGCGTTCCGGCGGCTTTTCCATTATGTCGTCACCGCATTTGTCAAGCCCTAGCGAAATGGCGGGAAGGGAATCCGTGACAAGATTTACCCATAAAAGCTGACTTGCGGTCAGCGGCGCGGCAAATCCGAACAGCAGTCCCGCGAACACCGTAAGTATCTCGCCGATATTTGACGACAGCAAAAACTGCACCGCCTTTTTTATATTCGCAAAAATTGACCGCCCCTCGCGCACCGCGATTACAATTGTGGCGAAATTATCGTCCGACAGGATCATATCCGACGCGTCACGGGCGACCTCAACGCCCGAACCCATACCGCAGCCGATATCGGCGGCTTTAAGCGCCGGAGCGTCGTTTACGCCATCGCCCGTCATCGCGACTATCTCGCCGCGCTTTTGCCACGCGCGCACAATACGCACCTTATGCGCCGGCGAGACGCGCGCGAATACGCGGCAGCGTTCGATTTTGCCCAGCAATTCGTTATCATCGGTTTTATCGAGCTGCGCGCCTGTCATGACAGTATCGCCCGGGCCGAGGATCCCGCATCGTTCCGCGGTAACGCGTGCCGTATCGGCATGGTCGCCCGTAATCATAACCGGAATAATTCCGGCCTTTTTACATATCCTTACCGCCTCCGCCGCTTCCTTTCGCGGCGGATCCTCGATGCCGATCATACCGAGAAATATCAAATCCCGGCTATCGATTGCGCCGGACGGCGGACAGCTTTTATACGCCGCCGCTATCACACGCAGTCCGCGTTTTGCCGCCGCCGCTTCCGTATTTTTTATGCTCCGCCGCCGCGCTGACGTCAGCTCGGCCTCGCCCGAATCGGTAAGCGTTTTCGCGCATTTCTTCAGGATCACCTCGCACGCGCCCTTCATGATTATAAAATACCTCCCGCCGCGCCGCACCTTAACGCTCATATATTTTTTGTCCGAATCAAACGGGGATGTGTCGACAGTCTCGGCGCCGTCAAGAGATATGCCGCGTGTCCGCGCCGCGTTTATAATCGCCAGCTCCGTAGGATTGCGTGTTCCGTCCTCCGTGCACATCGCGGCATATTCAAACAGCATATTTTCATCGGCGGAGCTTGCGTATACAGCCTTCATTTTATTCTCGGTGATCGTACCGGTTTTATCCGAGCATATGACCGATGCCGAGCCGAGCGTCTCCACTGACGGAAGATGACGCACGATCGCGTTTTTCTTCGATATCCGCGTAACGCCTAAGGCAAGCGTTATTGTAACTATCGCGACAAGTCCTTCCGGTATGGCCGCGACCGCTAACGATACGGATGTCATAAACATCTCAAGCGGCGGCAAATGCTTTATTATTCCCACCGCGAATACCGCCGCGCAGATTAAAAGAGCCGCTATCCCCAGGGTTTTGCCTACCGCCGCGAGCTTTTTCTGCAGCGGCGTCTTTTCGTCCGTTTCCTCCATGAGCATCGACGCTATATGTCCCATTTCCGTATCCATGCCTGTCGCGGTAACAATGGCGCGCCCCGCGCCGCGTGTCACCGATGATGAGGCGTAAAGCATATTATGCCGGTCGCCCAACGGTATCTCCGCGGTTTTGCATACATCCGTGCCCTTATCCGCGTGCACCGCTTCGCCGGTGAGCGCCGATTCGTCCGCCGACAGACGCGATGAGGATATTACGCGGCAGTCAGCGCCTACCACATCCCCCGCCGAGACCGCTATAACATCGCCGGTTACAAGCTCCTCGGCGTTTATGATACGCGTTTTTCCGCCGCGTATCACGTTTGCGCGCGGCGCGGACAGCTTTTTCAGCGCGTCAAGGCTTTTTTGCGCCTTTATTTCCTGAACCGTGCCGACTATCGCGTTTAATAAAACGATGGCCAAAATTATAATCGGGTCTGATATGCCGCCGCCCTCGGCAAAGGCTGTAAAAAACGATATCGCCGCCGCGCATAAAAGGATTATAATCATGAAATCGTTTAGCTGAGAGAGAAAAATCGCGGCGGCGCTTTTGCGCCCGCGCTCCTTCAAAACGTTTACTCCGTTTCGTTTAAGGCGTTCGGCCGCCTCCTTGTCAGTCAAACCCGCGTTCGGGTCGGTATTAAGCGCCGCCGCCGTCTCCTCGCGGGTCATTGTATGGTATGCCGTCATAGTATGTACCTCCGTTGTTATTTTTCTCTAAATTCTATGATAAAATTTTGTGGGATATGTTTTAGTGTCCCTATTGAAAAATTTGTCGGATTATGGTATCATTATGTAAACTGATTAACTAAGGAGGGCGGAGTTATGGCAAGACAGGCAAGGGTGTTGAGTCCTAAAGGGTTGTATTATATAGAATTAAAGGGCGAACGGCTGTTTCTGCGGCCTGAGGACAAGGAAAAATTTATTGAAATCGCCGCGGAATGCTTCTCGGATGGTAAAATATACGGTACGTTTTTATCCGATACGCTGATTAAAATGGTAGTAAAAGCCAACGACATCTCCGCTGTGATGAAGTCCCTTTCCGTTAAATACGCAAGGTATATTAACAAACTGGCGCAAACGTCCGGTAAAATCTTCTCGGGACGGTTCAAAAGCGAACCGCTTATGAGCGAAGCGGACGCGGAAAAAATGGCGGGATCGCTTGGCGGCGATACACCAAAACCGGAAGGCGCGGTAAAACCCCGGAATATTGTTAAAAAAACAACAAAGTCAGAACCCCGCACGGAACAGAAACCACAAGCCGCGGCAAACACGGGTGAAAAAGCCGTTAAAAACGGGGTCAAAAATGAACTGCGGCCGGAGGAAAAGCCGGAACAGCCGAAGCCGAATAAGAATCTCCCGTCATGGCTTTTGTAACAAAAAAGTAACGTCTTATAAAATACCGCTTCGCATAAGCTATATATTATGTGGCTTGTGTTTGCGCGCATTTGTGTACGCGCGGAGAAGGAGGCGGTATTTTTGCATTTTTACGTTATAAAGCTGCGCTATCTTATTGCGATGGGCGTCGTTATTGTCTGCGTGATCGCCGGCGTATGCGTGGATATTGCCGTGCCCGCGTTTTTTGTAAACGGGCGCGAGGTGCCAATATACAGCGTTGAGAGGAACGACAATAAAATTGCGCTTACATTTGACTGCGCGTGGAACGACGACGATATCGGGGAAATTCTCGACGCCCTCGATAACTGCAACGCGAAAGCGACGTTTTTCATGACGGGCGATTGGGCGAAAAAATATCCCGAAAGCGTACTTGAAATACATAAGCGCGGCCATGAAATAGGCACACACTCGATGTCGCACGATGATTACACTACGCTCACTCCGCGCGAAATTCTGCTCGATATGCATGAGTGCGAGGATGTGATCCACAATATCACCACAAATCGGCCGCGCCTTATACGCGCGCCGTCCGGCGCGTATAATGACGAGGTAATACGCACCTGCGAAAAAAACGGAAGAATTTACGTGCAGTGGTCGGTGGACGGAATCGACTATAGAGAAGACGCTGACGAGGACAGCATTTACGAACGCGTTGTATCAAAAACAGGCGCGGGAGATATAATCCTGCTCCATAACGGTACCGCGCACACGGCTTCCGTACTCCCGAAAATCCTTGATACACTAACAAAAAAATATGAGCTTGTAAAGGTGTCGTCACTTATCTATCTGGACGATTTTACCATTGACGGCAATGGCAGACAGCACAAAAAACCGTCTGACTAATCAAGTCGGTATAAACACGAATTTTGTCATTGAAAATTGAAAACAGCGGTGTTATTATATACCCTGATTTTTGATTTAAAGAGGCGCATAAAAAATGAAAAGCTTACCCGAGTACAATAATCCCTTGGTTTATCAGCGGGCCGACCCGTACTGCTATTACCATACGGACGGATATTACTACTTTACCGCGAGCGTACCGCAGTACGACCTTATAGAAATAAGGCGCGCAAAAACGCTCAATTACCTTGAACACGCGGATTCGAGGATCATATGGAAAAAACATTTTTCCGGGCGCATGGGCTCGCATATCTGGGCGCCCGAGCTTCACAGGATCGACGGTGCGTGGTATATCTATTTTGCCGCCGGAGACGCGGAGGAGGTATGGAACATACGTCCGTACGCGCTTGTATGCTATGACGAAAATCCGATGAAGGGCAGATGGACCGAGTGTGGTATGATTGACGTCGGAGAGGAAAGCTTTTCGCTCGACATGACTACATTTGTCCACAAAGGCCAGCGATATAACCTATGGGCGCAGACGACGGAAAAGGTGCCGTATTCGAGCGTATACATAGCGAAATTCAAAAACGCCCTTGAACGCGAAAGCGAGCCGATGCTTTTGACAACGCCCGAATATGAATGGGAAAAACGCGGCATCTGGGTAAATGAAGGCCCCGCTGTTCTGATACGCAGCGGAAAAATATTCGTGACATATTCCGCGGCGAATACGGGCGCGAATTACTGCATGGGTCTGCTTTGGTGCGATGAGGACAGCGACCCGATGGATAAAAGCTCATGGCATAAATCGGAAAAACCCGTGTTTAAAACAAATGCGGAAAACGGCCAGTTCGGTCCGGGACATAACAGCTTTACAACCGACTGCGGCTATGACGTTATGCTTTATCACGCGCGCGCGTACGAGCGCATAAAGGGCGATCCGCTCCATGACCCCAACCGCCACGCGAGGGCCATGGTGATAACCTACGACGATAACGGCTTCCCCGTATTTGGTGAGCCGCGCCCTGATACATGGAAGGATGAATAGTCAAAAACCACCGTTCATTTGAACGGTGGTTTTTTCCATTACCTTACCTCTTCGGAATCCTCCGCTAACCAAGAGCTGGATTCGCCGACCTTCACTATTTTTCCGCTTTCTTTATACACCCTGTATTTAGAAGCGCCGTCAGCAGCCCGTGTCGTTTGTGCGACAACTAAATAATAGCTGCCCTTATCGAAATAGGAATATTTCAGTCCATATAATTGATTTCTTGCACCTTCGATCCCCTTTATAATCTCAATCGCCTGAGTGCCATTTTTTACAGCATTTCTTTGACTTTCCTCCCACTGACGTATTCTGTTCCGCGTTCCGCTGATGTAATCGTCAAGGTATTTCCGCTGACCGGAGTTCAAACTGTAATAGTTATATTCCTTAAACCAGTTGAACTCATCATTCGCCTCATAGTATAATCCTTTGTTAAAATAATTAATGCCCTTGCGCATTCCATTGTCGAAATCCCGGGTGGTCATCGCGAACGCCGAAACCGGCGCTGACACCATGGCCGCCGCGAGAAGAGCGGTTATAATTTTTTTCATAAACAGTCCTCCTTGTATTAAAGTATATTTATAATATAACATAATATAATCAAAAAGTCAAGTATAAATTTATAATTACAGTTAAAATTAATAAATAATATATATAATAGCAATATGAATCTGCACTATCGGTACGAATATATTAATGGCAGGTGAGTTTATGGAATATTTAGGTATCAAACTGAGGGCGTTACGGCTTGAGCGCGGCATAACTCAGCGGGAGCTTGCCGAGGCGCTTAATGTTGTGACGGCGTCGATATCGTCCTATGAAACAGGAGGGAATTATCCGTCGGCCGATGTATTAATTAAGCTGTGTAAATATTTTAACGTATCTTCGGACTATTTGCTTGGTTTAAGCGACAGCCGGGAATTTAAAATGAATGATTTGACAGACGAGCAGTATAAAACCATCACATCCCTTATTGTCCAGTTCAGAAGGCTTAACGATCTGTGTGCCGACATATGACCATTCTCTGTACAAAATCAAAGGCCGCGCGCGGTATTTAACCGTACGCGGTCTTTTTTACTCGGTATCGTTTATCATCAGATTCGTCGCGCCGGGGATTTCGTTTGTCACGACATAATCCACGCCGTATGACATATACTGCTTCGCTTCCTCCGCGGTATCGAGCCACCATACGCCGCATAAAAGTCCGGCGTTATGGACCTCGTTCACCACATCCTGCGTCACCACCGGATAATTATACAGTATTCCGCGCTTGCCGCCAAGCTCGTTTATCAGCTCAATATAACGCGTATACTCGATATTTGAATAGCCTATGACCATAACCGCGATATCCGCGTCGCGCGCGCGTATCTCCCTTAAATCCTCGATCGCGCCCGTTACAATACAGCGGCTCTGCAGATTGGAATTATAAATAGTCTGCAAAAATTTGTCGTAATCATGAATTTTCTTGATCTCGATTATCGGCACACAGCCGTATGTGACGCATATATTAAGATATTCCACCATGGAAGGGATTTTCAAGCTCCCGTACCGTTCTATATTTGAACCCGTATCTATCGACAGCGTGCGCAGCACCGAGTATGTGTAATCGCCGACCGCGCCCTCGCCGTCCGTCATGCGCTCAAGTGTATCGTCATGCATGCATACAAATTCGTTGTCGTACGTTTCGGATATATCCGTTTCAATGCCCCAAAACGCCGCCTTTCCGGCAAGCTCAAAGGCAAGCGCCGTATTCTCGGGCGCGGCGGCGCTGTAGCCTCGGTGCGCGACGAATTTTTCCTCTGCTTCGGGCGCGCTTTGCGTCGAGATTGCCTCCCGCGCGGGTTCGTCCGCCGCCGTATCCGTCCGCCTTGATCCGCGCAGACCGGGCACTGACGTTACTATCGATATTATAAACATTATTACCGCGGCGAGCGTTAACAGCCGCCGTATATTGTACATATTTTCTGACCTCCGGTTCTTTGTTCATGTCTCTAAAAAAACATATTTTTTATGCCGATAATTATCAGTATCACGCCGCCCAGGATCTGCGCGCGGTCGCCGAGCTTGTCCGACACGGCGCGGCCGAGCGGGAGCGCGGCAAGACACAGCAAAAATGTCGTCGCGGCAATGATTGCCGATACGATAAAAATATTCTGCGTAAGCGGATTAAGCGCTATACCTACGCCGGACGCGGCAAACGACACCCCGACCGCGAACGCGTCGATGCTTGTCGCTATCGAAAGCGCGGTAAGCGCCGCGGCGTTAAGACTCTTGTTTTCATTACCGCCATCGTTCGCTTTTATGCCGTCACGAATCATATTAACGCCGATAAATCCCAGTATTACAAGCGAAACCGGCCCCTGCGCACGGCTTATTATATTGCGGAACCAATAGCCTAAAAAATACCCCGCCATGGGCATAAACCCCTGAAATATGCCGAACATCACGGGCATCATAAGCCGCCGCGTACGCGTCAGTCCCGAATACGCTATATCCGCCGACAGGCTTACCGAAAACGCGTCCATGCTAAGCGCCGCGCCAATCAGCAATATCTCCGCTATTGTCATTCAAAATACCTCCGGCGTTACGGCGATGTTATTAGGACATGCTCGCCGTCCCAATCGACATTAAATCCGGCTATATCGGCTATATCACGGATCTTGAAATAGTTGTTTCCGTCGATATTATACGCCTGAAGCTCCACTCTCTGCCCGTTTACGTATATAGGCGCGGTATTTTCCTGTATGTTTGACGCGTTTATCGCATCGCCCGACAGCTCTCCGCCTATGATCGCGTACGGAACGCCGGTCGCTACCGTGACCGCGTTTAAATCCGTGCTCCAGTCAACATTGAACTTTGCCGGAGTGCTGCGGACGATCATCGCTATATCACGGATCTTGTAATAATTCGCGTTGTTTACGACGTATCCCGAAACATCCCAATCAAAGCCGTTAACCTTAACCGGCGCGGCGTTCTGAGAAGTGGTTACATTGTTTACCTTGTCGTAGGAATTTATGAAATCCTGTATTTTTGTACGGTCGGGATATCCGCTTGTGAGGAAATTGTTGCCGTACATATCCTCATAGGTTATTACCGGATACGGCGAAACATCGGTTTTATTAATACGTGTCGCCACAAGCTCATTGCCGGATAATTCCAGCTTATAGAAGCATATGGTGGACGAGTTCCGCGAGATTTCGCGGCCGACGAAAATCGTGCGTCCGTCCTTGTTGTAAACGGTAATGTCCTCCAGACAAGCGCCTATGATATTTTTGGGAACGCGGATATTCGTTATCGCGCTGCCCGTCATCGTAAATCCCGTGGATATTCCTCCGTCAGAGCTGTTTTTAAATACAAACGCCTCCGGGATCCCGTTTGAGTCGAGGTCGGTCATCGCCACCTCCGATGATGTCGGATCCTGCGACAGCGCGCGCATAAGCCGCGTTACAAACGCGTCGCGCCAGCTCTCCGCCGGAGCTGCGGCGGCCGTTGCGGCCGACAGCGCCGTTACAGCCGACAGCGCCGCGGCAATTATTTGCTTTTTCATGATATTATCTCCTTTTATTTGATTGACAAATGCCCTTTTTTGCAATATACTATTATATTATACTATCTTTTTTCAAGATTGTCAAATATGAGGTGAAAATTATGAAGTACAGAACTTTAGCAGGTGAAAAAGTGTCGGTTTTAGGCTTTGGCTGTATGCGGTTCCCGACGGAAAACGGCGAAATCGAGCCGGTAAGATCCACGGAAATGCTGCGGTACGCGTACGAGCATGGGGTAAACTATTATGATTCGGCATACGTTTACCACAACGATAAGAGCGAGAGCTTTGTCGCTCAGGCGCTCGGCGGTGTGCGGGAAAATATTTATCTCGCGACAAAGCTTCCGACCTGGCGCGTGCAAAAGGATGAGGATTTCGAACTTTTCCTTGACGAATCGTTAAAGCGGTTCAATACGGACTATATCGACTTTTATCTCATTCACGCGCTCAACAAGGAAAGATTTGAAAATGTCGTCGAAAAATTCGGTCTTATCGAAAAGCTGAACAAAGCGAAGGCGGACGGCAAAATCCGGCACATCGGATTCTCGTTCCACGACGATTTGGACACATTCAAGCGAATTATCGACGCAAATCCGGCATGGGAATTTGGCCAGGTACAGCTAAATTACATAAATACCGATTATCAGGCCGGCTTGGCGGGTATAGAATACGCCAAAAGCAAGGGTGTGGACGTAATCGTCATGGAACCGATGCTCGGCGGACGGCTGGCGGACCCGAATGAATTTGTCAGGGGATCGCTCTCCGACGTGAAAACTCCGGTCGAGTGGGCGCTCAGCTTCCTGTGGAACCGTCCAGAGGTATCAGTTACCCTCAGCGGCATGAGTACGATGGAGCAGGTGGTTGAAAACGTGAAATACGCGGACAAGGCCGAAATCGGTATGCTTTCGGACGCGGATTTAAAGATGCTCGCAAAAACGAAGGAGGTATTCGAGAAATACGCGTTTGTACCGTGTACAAAATGCGCGTATTGTATGCCGTGCCCGTTCGGGCTCGACATACCCAAAATCTTCGAGATTTACAATATTTCTTCAAGCAAACACGATATGGACGCCGAATATAAAAAGCTCGGCACGCTCGCTGATGCGTGCAAAAAATGCGGCAGATGCGAAAAGGTATGTCCGCAGCGAATAAAGATACCCGCGGAGATGGAAAAGGTACATCGCAGACTCGGCGGCTGATAATACAAAGGAGAATACACATTGGTTTTTTCGAGCCTGATGTTTTTGTGCGCGTTTTTACCGGCGGTACTGCTGGCGTACAATATATCAAAAAGCGTAACCTACAAAAACATAATACTTGTCATATCATCGCTTGTGTTTTACGCGTGGGGCGAACCTGTATGGGTAGTCCTGCTGTTATTCAGCGCCGCCGCGGACTACGTCCACGGTCTTATAATCGGCAGATACCGCCGCTCCCGGCGCGGCGCGGCGCGCGCGGCGCTTGTAAGCTCAATCGTAATAAACATAGGCATTCTTTGCGTGTTCAAATATTCGGGTTTTATTATCGAAAACATAAACCGATTTGCGGGAACGGCGATCGCCGTTCCCGCCGTAACGCTGCCTATAGGCATATCATTTTATACATTCCAGACGCTTTCATACACCATCGACGTATACCGCGGACACGCGAAGGCGCAGAGCTCGTTTTTGGCGTTTCTCACATACATTTCCATGTTCCCGCAGCTCGTAGCCGGTCCGATCGTGCGCTACCGTGACATATACAAATCACTGCACCGGCGCCGGGTGACGGCGGATGATTTCGCGGTGGGCTGCCGCAAATTTGTATGCGGACTGTGCAAGAAAACTCTGCTCGCCAATCCCGCCGGGAACGCGGCGGACATGCTGCTGTCGGGCATACAGGTTACCGCCATGTCGTCATGGCTTGGCGCGGTATTTTTCACGTTCCAGATTTACTTCGACTTTTCCGGCTACTCCGATATGGCAATCGGCCTTGGGCGGATGTTCGGATTCAAATTCAAGGAAAACTTTGAGCATCCGTACATTTCGCGCAGCATCACGGAGTTTTGGCGGCGCTGGCACATATCGCTGTCCACATTTTTCCGTGACTATGTATACATCCCCATGGGCGGGAACCGCCGCCGCGCGGTGCTCAATCTGCTTATCGTATGGATGCTGACCGGGTTATGGCACGGCGCGTCGTGGAACTTCGTGCTGTGGGGACTGTTTTACGGCATAATACTCGTCATTGAAAAATATTTCATCGGCGGACGGCTGCAAAAAATCCCGTTCCCGCTGTGCCATATTTACACCATGCTTATCGTGATTTTCGGATGGGTCATTTTCTATTTTACCGACCTCGCCGAAATGAAAACGTATTTGCTCAGCATGTTCGGCGTGGACTGCAATCTCTACGACCTCGTATCGGTAAGCGCGCTGTATCAGAACCTGTGGCTTCTTATCGCGTGCTTTATCGCGTCGCTGCCCATCGCCAAGCTGTTTTACAACCATTTCTCAAATACGTACCCCGTTATGGGTACGATACTCGAATCCGCGGTGATCATCGTCGGATTTGCGCTGTGCTTTATCGCGCTCACGGGACAGACATACAATCCGTTCCTGTATTTCAGATTTTAGGAGGCGGACGTTATGAAAAACAGAATCATTACAACAGTATTTATCCTTTTGCTCGCCGCGTCGGTATCGCTGCTCGTATACGGCAGCGGCGATGTTAACGGCGAAAATCGCGTGTCGGCGACGCTGCCTCCATTAACGCGGGAAACCGCCGTAACCGGCGAATTTGCCGCCGGCGCGGACGCGTATGTAAACGACCATATCGCGTACCGCTCCGACCTTATTTCGCTGTCGCGGCAAATGGACGCCCATCGCGGTGTCGAATCGCCCGCCGGAACGATAATCCGCGCGGACGTTGACATGGGAACGGGCGTAAAGCAAGCCTCGGACATACTCGTTGAGAATGGCGCGGTAACCGAAATGTTCCGATTTGACGAAGAGTGCGCCGTCCGCTGGGCGAACGCGGTGAACGCGTACGCCGATGAGCTTGACGGCGTGAAAATCTACGCCGCGCTCGTACCGACGCGTCTGGAGTTTGCCGACCCGATTTACTCAAACCTTGAGGATTCGCAGTCGGATGCGATCGAATATATTTATTCACGGCTTGACGGCGGAATAACCGCCGTCGATATGCGTGCCGCGCTCGCGCCGCACACCGGCGAATACATTTATTTCCGCACCGACCATCACTGGACGGCTTTGGGCGCGTATTACGGATATGCCGCGCTGTGCCGCGCCGCCGGCGTAAAAACCGTCGGTACAGCGGATTTTAAAAAGAATACCAAGTCGGATTTTCACGGGTATCTCTCCGATTTCGTGGCGGATAAAAAGCTTTTGACGAACCCTGACACGCTCGACTGGTACGACGTTGACCCGTCAGGCGAAATAACAAACTCCATGCGAGCATACGAAAAAAACGGCTCATGGCACGAATACCACACGCCGATTTACTATACCGAGCGCAATGACTACGATTTCTTCCTCGGCGCGGATCACCCATACGCCGTGTACAAAAACCCATCCGCACTCTCGGATAAGACAATATTAGTGGTGAGCGATTCTTTTATCAACGCGCTCGCGCCGTGGCTGATGAAATCATATTCGACAGTCGCGTTCATTAATCCGCGTTCATATTACGGCACGCTTAAATCCGCCGCAGACGAGTTAAAACCTGATGATTTTCTTGTGTTAAACTATACATTCGCGTCGTCATTCCCCGATTACTGCGCCGCCATGGAGCGTCTGACGCAATAGCTCCGGCAGTGTTACAATGCGGTTACATGGATTGAAAATCGACAAAATATATGATAAAATAACAAAAGCGGACAAAGTCCGCGGGGAACAGCTTAATATTACTAAAAAATCTTCATCTACATGGCAGAGATAAAGACATAAGGACGGTTAGCCGCTTCTTCTTAATTGCAAAACAACATTGTTTCAGCCATACTAAGAAGGGCGGTGCCTATGAAAAAAGGACCATTAAAGCGGCTGTAATGCTGCTTGTTATCGCTGTAATAATTATAGCGTTCGCGCCTTTGGCGCAATAAAACCTGCTAAGAAAAGTCAAGACTTTTTTAGCAG
>CANQYQ010000028.1 GCA_947628155.1 uncultured Clostridia bacterium | reverse complement strand
GGCGGCGCGGGCGACCTTGACGGCGACGGCAAATACGAGTATCTGTTCCGCCGCACACCGACGGATATGGCGCCGTCAACGCGCACGCTTTATCCGATAATCGAAGCGTATGACGACGACGGAGCGTTCATGTGGGAAATAAATATCGGCCCGAACGAAATTAACGAGCATGATATTAATTTCATGGTCTACGATTTCAACGGCGACGGCAAAGCCGAGGTCATAATGCGCTCGTTCGAGGGCACGACCGACGGCGCGGGTGAGCAGATTGGTGACACGAACGGAGACAAGGTTACCGATTACAGCAAGGACGAAAGCAATCTCGCGATATTCAAGGACAGACAGTATATCGTTTCCACTCCCGAATTTATGTCGATGTACGACGGCGAAACGGGCGCGGAGATCACGCGCACGGATCTTCTGCCCGCGAGAGAGCCGCTGTCAAGCTGGTCGTACCGCTATGACGACACGGGCCGGCTCACGAAGCGCGCGAGCCATTTCCTTTGGGGCGTGGCGTATCTCGACGGCAAAACGCCGTCAATAGTTATGCTTCGCGGCGCGTGGGATAACGTAAAGGCGGCGGCATGGCATGTCGCGGACAATAAATTCGTAAGCGACTGGGTCGTCGATACGCCCAACATCGACGACGTTAACTCCATCTGGGGCGCGGTGAACCATAACATGGGTACGGCGGATATAGATTTCGACGGCAAGGACGAGATTTTCTCCGGCCCCATGGCGATCGACGACGACGGCTCGACGCTGTACGCGGTGAAGGCCGAGGACGCGGAGGGCAAGGAAGTCAAGCTTTGTCACGGCGACGCGTTTGATATGGCAATAATGAGTCCCGATTACCACGGATATTTGACGTGGGCATGTCATGAAACATCGTCGCTTCCGGCGAATATCGAGCTTCACGACGGTCTGACAGGGCAGGTGCTCTGGGGTTACGGCAAAAATAAGGACACCGGACGCAGCCGCGCGGCGGATATCGACCCGAATTATCGCGGTTACGAGGTCTGGGGTTCGACATGGACTGTTCCCGCGAATATAAGCGGCGAGGAAATCGCAAAAAGCTGGAACGAATTTAAGGTGCAGCTGCCGGACAGCACGTACGAAAAGGGCGAGGACGGCAATGATGCGCTCGTGTCGCTGCCGATGAATTTCAAGATTTATTGGGACGGCGATTTATTGAGCGAGTTTCTTGACGGCACTCGCGTTTCGGAGTATGACTACAACAACAAAGAGGTTGACGTTATATTCGACGCGGACGGCTGCGCGTCAAACAGCGGCACAAAAGCCGTGCCGTGTATTCAGGCGGATCTGTTCGGCGACTGGCGCGAGGAGATCGTGTGGAAAACGGCCGACGAGCAAGGCGTAAGGATCTATTCGACGAATATCGAAACGCCGTATAAAATTCCCGCGCTGCTTTATGACCCGGTTTACCGCGCCTCGATAGCGACGCAGAATAACCACTATAATCAGCCGCCCAATTTAAGCTATTACCTCGGCGCGGAGACTACGGAAATACCGCTGCCGGAGGTCGCGGTAAAGAGAAATGGAAAATCCGTTACGACGGCTGCGCAGCATTTGACGATTCCCGTTAAGCCGGACGGCGCGGCGAGCGTGGCGGCGGACGAGATAAAGCTGCTTGTAGGCAGTCCGAACGCGTATTGCAACGATGAGATTGTAAAAATCGACCCGAACAACACGGAGGTCGCGCCGATTATAATCGACGACCGCACGCTTGTGCCGGTGCGGTTTGTCGCGGAAAGCTTTGGCATGACGGCGAGCTGGAACGCCGATACGCGCAAAATCACGCTTTCCGGACGCGGGAACACGGTCGAAATGACGGCGGATTCGCAGGATTATACCGTTAACGGCGAGGTGAAAACTCTCGACGTTCCCGCGCAGATCATAAACGACCGCACGTTGATACCATTGCGCGCGATGGCGGAGGCGATAGGCCGCAAGGTATTCTGGGACCCGAAGGGATTGATCGTAATAGGCAAAACGGAGTTTGCCGATACGGCGGCGGTTGACGGCATAATAACAGCACTTACCACCGGCGAGAAGCCGGTTCCCACCGAGGCTCCCGCGACTCCCGAGCCGACCGCGACCCCCGACCCGCTTGCGGGAAAAACGGCGGAGGATTACACGGATCCCGACGGCAATAAATGGAAGATGTACGTTAACGAGGATTTTTCCTCGTATAATGTCGGCGACGCGGGCGGCTTCGCCGGAACGAAACCCGCGCCGCTCGATTCGATCGCGGTGGCAAAGGACGGCGGCAGAAACGTAGTCGCGATTTCCGGCTCGTCCAAGGGCAACAGAAACGCGATTTATCATACAGGCGCGCCGCTCGGCGGCAAGGTCTTAATTGAGCTTGACTGGAAATCCGGTCTTACGACCGGCGGCAGCTCGTCGGGCGAACTGAGATTTGCGGATTCGTCCAATAACGCGTTTTTGGGATTGTCCGTACAGGACGGGCGCGAAATGCGCTACAGCACCGGCGGCAAAATCTCGAACGGTGGCCTTGAAACGGCCGAATGGCAGAGCGTTGACAAATCATTTAATAAGGACACATGGTACCACGTAAAGGTCATTGCCGATTTCAACGCGAAACAGCTGTCGTTTACCGTATCGGACGGAAAGAAAACAGCCGAGGTAAAGGATATGCCGTTTGAAACCGCCGAAAATTTTGAGGCGCTTGAGATCCTTGCGGTGCGCGAGGAAAAGAATTTCGATTGGTCAACGTCAATCGCGGATATTAAGGCGGGCATGGCGGAATAAAAATATATAAATGAAATACGGGGCGGGTCTGAGGCCCCGCCCCGGTTCAGCGTGCAGACAAACGTCTGCACGCTGAGGAGACTGCGACAAATTAGGCTGGATTTCACGAAAACGAGTCTGTAGGCGTACGAGGGTACGTTAAGGCTCGTTTTCGTGGAAAGCGCATAGCCGTTTGTGAACATAACGGCGCTGTTATTTTAACAAAGAGAGAAATATTGAATCAGTCAATATTCTATGCTTCATGCGCGGTCCGGCCAATTTGTCGACGGTCTGACGGGGCGGGTATGAGATCCCGCCCCATTGCGCTTTGAAACATAAATTTCAAAAAAAAACACTGTACAAATTTCAAAAAGTATGCTAAAATCGAAAATACAATATGTAATACAGTGAAATGGAGAGTAACAATGGCAGAAGAAACAAAACGGGTACCGGACGTGGTAATACATCGTTTGCCCAGATATTACAGACATTTGGGGGACCTGCTTGCGCAGGGAACGACAAAGATTTCGTCTACGGAGCTTAGTGCGCGCATGGGTGTAACCGCGTCGCAGATACGTCAGGATTTTAATTTTTTCGGTGGTTTTGGGCAGCAGGGTTATGGCTATAATATTGAGTATTTGCAGGATGAGATCGCGGAAATTTTAGGCCTGAAGGAAATCAATAATATCATAGTAATCGGCGCGGGCAATTTGGGACGCGCGCTCGCGAATCATTCCGGGTTTGAACGCCGGGGTTTTAAAATAACCGCGCTTTTTGACAAATCACCCGCTGTTGTAGGGAAGGATATAAACGGCATAACCGTTATAGATTCGGAAGAGCTGGAGGATTATATACAAAATAACAGGGTGGATATCGCGGTGCTGACCGTGCCCAGGTCGGATGTGCAGACGACAGCGAGCCGTTTGGTAGACTGCGGTATTCGGGCGATATTGAATTTTTCGTATACCGAGCTGGAGCTGCCTGACGGCATAGCGGTTGAAAATGTGCATATATCAGATCCGCTTATGACCCTGTCGTATAAGCTTGGGCAAATGAGGGCGGAGGAGCGTTAATGAGAGTAATCGCGTTTGTCGGGCCGAGCGGTACGGGAAAAAGCTACAGAAGCGTTAAAATCGCGTCCGCATACGGCGCTGACGCGATAATAGACGACGGGCTTTTAATTTCGCACGGCAAGGTTATAGCCGGGACGTCGGCAAAAAGCGAAGCAACAATGATGGCGTCCGTTAAGCACGCACTGTTCATGAAAAGCGAACAGTCGAAGGATATAAAGGAGATACTCAAAGAGGGAAAAATAGAGTGTCTAATGATTCTCGGCACGTCCGAAGCGATGGCGGAAAGGATCGCGGCCGCGCTTGAGGTTGGTGAAATAGAGCGGTTCATTCATATCGACGAGGTCGCGACCGAGGAGGAAATGGCGCTTGCACATAATACACGCATGAACGAGGGAAAGCATGTCATACCCGTGCCGACATTTGAGATAAAGAAGGATTTTTCGGGATATTTTCTGCACCCCTTGCGGTATCTGCAGCGCAATCTTGACAATGACGATGACGTCGGCGGAGATGAACGCTCCATTGTCAGACCGACATTCAGCTACATGGGCGATTATATTATATCCGATAATGTGATTATTGCCATGGCCGTACACGAAGCGGAAAGGTTCGGGGCGATAGCGCGCGTTATGAATACGAACGTGCGCAAAACCGCGCACGGAGTACATCTTGATATGACGGTGTCGGTAAGAATAGGTAATAATATCCCCGGTTTGTGCGCGGAAATGCAGCGTGCCGTTCGATATAACATAGAAAAATACACATCGATTAATATCCGTCGAATTAATGTGTTTGTTAAATCGCTTGCTTTGGAATGAAGCACGGCTTTGATTTTTTCGCGGAAAGCGCACAACAGCGCCGCTTGCTATCATAACGGCGCTGTTATTTTTTTGCAAAGATAAAAATTTGATCGGTATATTTTCATGCGCGTTCCGAACAATTTGCCGACGGTCCGCGGCTAAGGCACAGTGCATTGTGCCTTGGCCTTTTGTATACGGACACGCGCGAGGGCCGTCACTCCGCGGTAATTCGTTCGCAGGAACGCTCCATACGCCGTACGATTTCGGCGGTGTTGTCGTCGGACGGTTCAATACGCACAATAATGCGGCTTTTCGGATATCGCGCAAGCAGCGCGCGCAGCGTATATTCTATATCGTTTTCGCAGTTTTTTACACGCAGAATTACGTTCTTTGGCTCGGGAACAAAGTGTGACGCAATTATTCCACGCGTTACGGAATATACGCCGATAAGCGCGAATACGGACAGAATCGATATAAATAAAAGGCTTTCCATAAAAACACCTCCGGTACGCAGTATTAAGATTTCTCAATATGTACAATATTAATATATGTTTTGCGGATGTATTTGGTGTATGCGGTTTCCTTGCCCAAAAACCGCGAAATGACTTGACAACGGCATTGATTTTGTATACAATATATAATAATTTTGATGCCGCGCCGATTTATATTGTCCGAGGCGGCGCGGGATCAAGTAAAACGGAGGTATAATACAATGGGACTTACATTAACGGAAAAGATATTGTCCGCGCATCTTGTCGAGGGAGAGATGATACGCGGCACGGAAATCGGCATAAGAATCGATCAAACGCTGACGCAGGACGCGACGGGTACAATGGCGTATCTGGAATTTGAGGCGATGGGCGTGCCGAGAGTCAAGACGGAAAAAAGCGTAGCTTACATAGACCATAACACGCTTCAGAGCGGCTTTGAGAACGCGGACGACCACCGCTTTATCGGCAGCGTCGCGAAGAAGCACGGAATATATTTCTCGCGTCCCGGCAACGGCATCTGCCACCAGGTGCATCTTGAACGCTTCGGCGTTCCCGGAAAGACGCTTATCGGCTCGGACAGCCATACCCCGACCGGCGGCGGTATAGGCATGATCGCCATAGGCGCGGGCGGCATGGACGTTGCTGTCGCGATGGGCGGCGGTACGTATTATATCACATGCCCGAAGGTTGTTAAGGTTAACCTTACCGGTAAATTATCGCCGTGGGTCGCCGCGAAGGACGTGATTTTGGAGGTATTAAAGCGTTTATCCGTAAAGGGCGGCGTAGGTAAGGTAATAGAATATACGGGCGAGGGCGTTAAAACGCTGTCAGTACCGGAGCGCGCGACGATCACCAATATGGGCGCGGAGCTTGGCGCGACGACCTCGATCTTCCCGTCTGACGAAACGACGCGCGAATTTTTAAAGGCGCAGGGCAGGGAAGATGTCTGGACGGAATTAAAGGCCGACGACGACGCGGTATACGACGAGGTCGTTGACATAAACCTGTCGGAGCTTGTTCCGCTCGCGGCGTGTCCTCATTCGCCGGATAACGTAAAATCAATTGAGGAAATCGGCAATATGAAGATAGATCAGGTCTGCATAGGCTCGTGCACTAATTCGTCGCTTCTCGATATGATGAAGGTAGCGCATATATTAAAGGGCAAGACAGTTCACCCGGACGTATCTCTCGCTATCGCGCCCGGTTCAAAGCAGGTGCTTACCATGATGGCGGAATTGGGACTTTTGGAAACGATGATAGACGCGGGCGTGAGAATATTGGAGAGCGCGTGCGGACCGTGCATAGGCATGGGACAGTCCCCGAACAGCGGCGGAATATCGCTTCGCACGTTCAACAGAAATTTCGAGGGCAGAAGCGGCACAAAGGACGGTCAGATTTATCTCGTATCGCCCGAAGTCGCGGCGGCATCCGCTGTCGCGGGAGTGCTGACAGATCCGAGAACGCTTGGAGATATGCCGGAATTTGTCCTGCCGGAGAAGTTTAAGATCAACGACAACATGATCGCCGCGCCGGTTGACGAAGAGGATATGGACAGCGTGGAGGTCCTGCGCGGCCCGAACATTAAGCCGTTCCCGGTATCGGAGTCTTTGGCGGAAACGATCGACGCGAAGGTAAGCCTTAAGGTCGGAGACAATATCACGACCGACCACATCATGCCCGCCGGAGCGAAAATCCTGCCGCTTCGTTCGAATATTCCGAAAATTTCCGAGCACTGCTTCGCGGTATGCGACGAGAAATTCCATGACCGCGCGCTGGAGCTGGGAAAGAGTATTGTAATCGGCGGCTCGAACTACGGTCAGGGTTCGTCGCGCGAGCACGCGGCGTTAGCGCCCTTGTACTTAGGCGTTAAGGCGGTAATTACAAAATCGTTCGCGAGAATACACGTAGCGAATCTGATCAACGCCGGAATAGTGCCGCTCACATTCAAGAATGAGGCGGATTATGACAAAATAGACCAGATGGATGAGCTTAAGATAGAGCATATCGGGGAGCAGATCAAGAACGGCAGCACCGTTGTTGTAACGGATGTCACAAAGGGATTTACGTTTGAAACGAACGCCGATTTCTCGGAGCGTCAGAAGCAGATGCTCTGCGCGGGCGGTCTGCTCAACTACACGAAGCAGCTTAATTCGTGATAAAAATTCAGGGAGATAATTAATGAAAAAGCTTGTAATAACCGGGATGGGCGCGGTAACGCCCGTGGGAAATACCGTAAAGGATTACTGGGAAGGACTCATATCCGGGAGATCCGGCGTGGGCATGATAACGAAATTCGACGCGTCGGGCATACCCGTAAAAATCGCGGCGGAGGTCAAGGATTTTGATCCCGAGGACTATATGCCAAAAAAATTGGCGCGTGAGCTCGACCCGTTCATGCATTACGCGTATGCGGCGGCGGAGGAGGCGCTTAACGACAGCGGACTTGTAATCGAGCCCGGCAATACCGGTATAGTCATGGGTACGGCGATGGACGGCATACGTACAATAGCCGAAACACAGGACGGATATTCCACCGGCGCGGTTAAAAAGGTAAGTCCGCGGTTCGTGCCGAAAATGCTCGGCAATATCGGCGCGGCGCAGATCGCGATAGCGCATAATATAACCGGCCCGTCCATGACGGTAAATACCGCGTGCTCGTCAGGCGCGGACGCGATAACGCTCGCGGCGATGTTTATCCGATCCGGCGCTTCGGACGCGATGATAGCGGTCGGCGCGGACAGCGCGCTGTGTCCGGTGGTTATGGCGGGACTCGCAACGGCGAAGGCCCTTTCGACGAATGAGGACCCTAAAACCGCGTGCCGCCCGTTTGATAAGCTGCGCGACGGCTTTGTGATGGGCGAGGGCGGCGCCGCGATGGTGATTGAAACGGAGGAGCACGCGAAAAGACGCGGCGCGAAAATATACGCCGAGCTTGCCGGATACGCCAACAATACCGACGGGCATCATGTGACCTCGCCGCATCCGGACGGGATAGGCGCGGTAAAATGCATGCGTGACGCTATGGCGATGGGGAATATAAAGCCGGAGGACGTCGGATATATCAATACCCACGGCACATCCACGCACAGCGGCGATATAATCGAGACGAAGTCTATCAAGACAGTGTTCGGCGCTCATGCGTATGATATGCTTATAGACTCGACAAAGAGCATGACAGGACATATGATGGGCGCGGGCGGAGTCGCGGAGGCGATAGCCTGCGTTATGGCGGTGCGAGAGGGAATTGTGCCGCCGACGATAAATTACGAAAATCCCGACCCGGACTGCGATTTGAATTACGTGCCCAATAAGGCTCAAAAGCGGGATATATCGGCCGCGATTTCAAACGCGCTCGGTTTCGGCGGTCAGAACGCGTCGATCGCGGTGAGAAGGTACGAGGAATAATGGAACAGGAATTAATGGAACTACAGGAGCGCGCGATAAATGACGAGGCATTGCGCGCGCGGCTGCTTAAAACGCGTACGGAGAAATATCCCCTGCGCGCTTTTTGCGATTTATGCCGGGAGCTAGGCTATAATAAAATCACGGTCGGAGAGCTTATGTCGGCGGGCGATGAATTTTGCTCGGCGATGCTGCGGTCTGTAAACGGCGGCGGCGTGGAAGCGCCCGACGGCTGGAACGATTTTTACGAAATGTTTTTTGAGGCGATTGTAAAATGACGGACTGTGATTACTGCATGTATTATGAATACGACGAGGAGCTTGACGAATACGTATGTACGGTGTATCTCGACGAGGACGAGCTTGCGGAATTTATGACGGATAAGCGGCGCGGCTGCCGCTATTACCGCCCGGGCGATGAGTACACAATCGTACGCAAACAAAATTAAGGAAGAAATACGTGATACGAATATCGAATATCCGATACCCGGTTGATAAACCGGAGACGGAGCTTGAGGATTTTGTGACAACCGAATATGGGTTGAGGAACGTAACGTCGTTCGCGCTTGCGAAAAAGTCGATCGACGCGCGCAAGAAAAGCGATGTGCATTACGTTTACAGCGTTTTGATAAGCTGCGCCGAAGAGGCGCGGCTTATTAGGATTCATAAAAATATTTCGGCGCATACGAAAGAGGAATATGTTTTTCCCGCCGGCCGTAAAACGGACGAACCAATCGTTATAGCGGGTTTCGGCCCGGCGGGCATGATGTGCGCGCTGACGCTTGTTCAAAACGGCTATAAGGTAATCGTGCTCGAGCGCGGAAAGCGCGTGGAGGAACGCGTTAGGGATATTGACGATTTTTTGACGAACCGCCGTTTGGACGTAAATTCCAACGTTCAGTTCGGCGAGGGCGGCGCGGGCACGTTTTCCGACGGCAAGCTGACTACGGGTATCAAGGACAAACGCGTAAAAAAGGTGCTCGACGAGTTTCACCGCCACGGCGCGCCGGAGGAAATAATGTACCTTTCAAAGCCGCATATCGGTACGGACAATTTGCGCGGTATGGTGAAAAATATCCGTGAGGATATAATATCACTCGGCGGCGAGATACGCTTTTCAGCGCGGCTTACCGATATCGAGATTGAAAACGGACGGGTCAATGGGGTCATCGTAAACGGGCGTGAGCGGATCAAAACGAATAAGCTTGTACTCGCCGCGGGTCACAGCGCGAGGGACACGCTTGAGATGCTGCGCGGTTACGGGATTAAAATGGAGGCCAAAACGTTTTCCGTTGGCGTGAGGATAGAGCATAAGCAAAGCGATATTAACCGCGCGCAGTACGGCGAAG
Source organism: uncultured Clostridia bacterium (assembly GCA_947628155.1). GTDB lineage: Bacteria > Bacillota > Clostridia > UBA1381 > UBA1381 > 12844. The sequence continues at coordinate 9,363 of CANQYQ010000028.1, read as the reverse complement.
CGGCAAAATATCTGCCGCCGGCGGACTATAAATTGAACGCTGTATCGAGGGACGGCAGGGGTGTGTATACGTTTTGCATGTGCCCGGGCGGCGAGGTGATAGCGTCGGCGTCCGAGGACAGGTGTCTTGTGACGAACGGCATGAGCCGCTACAAGCGTGACGGCGAAAACGCCAACAGCGCGCTGCTGGTGAATATTTATCCGTCCGACCTTGACCCGGACGATGTTATGGCGGGCGTGGAACTGCAGCGTGAGATCGAGAACCGCGCGTTTTGCGCGGGCGGTAAGGATTACACGGCCGTGTGCGAAACTATCGGGCATTTGTACGGCGGCGATAATTCGACGGATATTACGCCGACTTACCGCCCGGCGGTGAAATTCGGCAAAATTTCAGACGTGCTGCCGGAATATGTTGTGACGGCCATTCGTGACGCGCTGCCGGAGCTTGACAAAAAATTAACGGGTTTTGCCGATAACAACGCGGTAATGACCGCGCCGGAAACGCGTTCGTCATCGCCTGTGCGTATCGTGCGCGATAAGGATACGCTTGAATCGGTGACCGTTAAAGGACTTTACCCGTGCGGCGAAGGCGCGGGTTACGCCGGAGGGATAACATCCGCCGCGGTGGACGGTATACGCGCCGCCGAAGCCGCGGTGAGCAACATCGGAAATAACAGGGGTTGACATTTTGGAATTTTTGTAGTATTTTAAAAAAGAATACATATAATGAAAGGATAAAGGATGGATAGGGTTCTTTACTGGATATGGCTTACATCGAAGCAGATAATCAGTCCAAAAAAGATAACGTCGCTTCTGGAACGGTTTTCTACCGCAGAAGAGATATACCGCGAGACGGAATATATGAATATCCCCAATATTGGTGCGCGGGAAATATCGGCTTTGCGGGATAAAAGTATGTTCGAAGCGAATAAGATCAAGGACGTGTCCGATAAAATGGGCGCGCGGATAATCACATTTGAGGACGAGGATTATCCGGACAAGCTGAAGAATATTATACCGCCGCCGTACATATTGTATGTAAGGGGCAATATAGAGGGTATCGATGAAATACTGACAATCGGCGTAATAGGCAGCCGGAGATACACACCGTACGGAAAAATGGCGACGCTCAGGCTGTCGTCGGCACTCGCGGAAAACGGCGTGGTGATCATAAGCGGATTGGCGCGCGGTCTTGACAGCGTTGCCGCAGAGGGCGCGCTCCGTGCGGGAGGGCGTACAATAGCGGTAATGGGCTCGGGGCTTGACGTAATGTATCCGCCGGAGAACAAGGAGCTTATGGAGGAAATAGCCGGACGCGGCGCGGTTATTACCGAATATCCGCCGGGCAGCGCGGCTCTTTCGGAGCATTTTCCCGCGCGTAACAGGATTATTGCCGGTTTATCAAACGGCGTGCTCGTTACCGAAGCGAACAGAAGGAGCGGAACGCTTATAACCGCGCGTCAGGCTATGGAATACGGGCGTGATTTGTTCGCGGTGCCGGGGAATATAAACGAGCCGAATTATGAGGGCTCGCACAGACTGATACAGCAGGGCGCAAAGCTGACGGCGACCGTGAACGATATTTTGGAGGAATATCCGTATGCCGTCAGGGAAATCCCGCATTATGAGGATAATACGCCGGATGAGCCGAGATCCGAACCGGAACCGGAGCGGCGCGAACCGGCTTCGCCGGAGGATATGTCCGGCATGGAGCTGTACAAGGATCTGAGCGAAACGGACAAACGTATAGTATCGCTTTTAATGAAGAAGTCTATGAATATTGACGAAATGTCGCGGATTTCGGAGATGAGCGCGGGTGCGCTTAATGTTCGGCTGACACTGCTTGAGATGAAAAAGCTGATCAAGCGTTTGCCGGGCGGAGATTACGAGCTGCAAACATAAAAGGATATGGAGGATGAAAATGGCAAAGAAGAAGCTGCTGATAGTGGAGTCGCCTGCGAAGGCGGGTACAATAAAAAAGTATTTGGGCAGGGATTACACGGTTACAGCGTCCATGGGTCATGTTATTGATTTGCCGAAAAGCCAGCTTGGCGTTGATGTGAACAGTGATTTTGAACCCAAATATATAACGATACGCGGAAAGGGCGAGCTGCTCTCAACGCTTAAAAAGGAAGCAAAAAAGGCGGATATGGTATATCTTGCGACCGACCCGGACCGAGAAGGAGAAGCGATAAGCTGGCACCTGGCCAAGGCGCTCAATATCGATCCCGCGTCAAGCTGCCGGGTAACCTTTAACGAGGTCACAAAGGGCGCCGTAAAGAACGCGATGAAGGAGCCGAGAAGCATTGATATGAATCTCGTGAACGCGCAGCAGGCGCGCCGCGTACTTGATAGAATAGTGGGTTATAAAATAAGTCCGATATTGTGGGATAAGGTTAAAAAGGGACTGAGCGCCGGGCGCGTGCAGTCGGTGGCGACACGGCTTATTTGTGACCGCGAGGAGGAAATAGAAAACTTCACGCCGCAGGAATACTGGACGATTGAGGTTGAGTTAAAGGACGAGAAATCGAAAAAAACGTTTACCGCGAAATATTACGGTGAAAACGATAAGGAAACGGCGATTGAAACGGCCGAAGCGGCGGTAAAAATATCCGAAGACATAAAGGACGCGGAATTTATCGTAAAAAGGGCGAAGCACGGTGAGCAGAAACGCAATCCCAAGCCTCCGTTTACTACGAGCACAATGCAGCAGGACGCGTCGAGAAAGTATAATTTCCAGGCCGCGAAAACCATGCAGATCGCGCAGAATTTATACGAGGGTATAAATTTGGGCGGCCGGCTCGGTACGATAGGCCTTATTACCTATATGCGAACCGACTCGCTCAGAATTTCCGAGGACGCGCAGAAGGAAGCGGTGGCGTACCTGACCGAAAATTACGGAAAGGAATACGTAGCGCCTAAGCAGTTTAAGACGAAAAAGGGCGCGCAGGACGCGCATGAGGCGATACGCCCCACATCCATTATGATCACGCCGGCGCAAATCAAGGATAAGCTTACTAACGACCAATATAAGCTGTATAAGCTTATATGGGAGAGGTTCGCCGCGTCGCAGATGAGCGCGGCGGTATACGATACTGTTAATGTGTCGATCAACGCGGGTACGCATACGTTCCGCGCGGGCGCGTCGAAAATCAAATTCAAGGGATACACGGCAATATATGTAGAGGGCACCGACGAGAAGAAGGAGAAGGCAAAAACGCTTCCCGAGCTTAGCGAGGGTCAGACACTTACGCTTGTGTCCGACGACGCGAAGCAGCACTTCACGCAGCCGCCCGCGCGGTATACCGACGCCGCGCTTATACAGGAGCTTGAGGAAAACGGTATAGGCCGTCCGTCAACATATGCGCCGACCATTTCCACCATAGTTTCGCGCGGCTATGTTACGCGCAGCAAGCGTCAGCTTGTGCCGACGGAGCTGGGCAAGGTCACGACGGAAATTATGAAGAATAATTTTAAGGATATCGTGGACGTTGAGTTTACAGCGGGAATGGAGGAGCAGCTTGATGAAATAGAGGATGGGAAGATAGAATGGAAAAAGGTTCTTGAGGACTTTTATCCACCCTTTGAAAAGACGCTCAACGCGGCGATAGAAAACGTTGCGAAGATAAAGATCAAGGACAAGGAATCGGACGTCGTATGTGAAAAATGCGGACGAAAAATGGTTTATAAAATAAGCAAATTCGGCGAGTTTCTGGCATGCCCCGGTTATCCCGAGTGCAAGAACACGAAAGCTATACGCGAGGGCACTGGTGTAGAGTGCCCAAAATGCGGCGGCGAGATACTTGTAAAGCGTTCAAGACGCGGCAAGGTATATTACGGCTGCGAGCACGCGCCCAAATGCGATTTTATGGCGTGGTACGCGCCGGTGAAGGAGAAATGTCCCGTATGCGGCGGATTGCTGTTAAAGCGGGGCGGCAGAAATCCGAGGATTATATGCTATAACGAGAATTGCAATTATGAGCGGAAAGCGTCAAATGAGGATTAAAATAATCGGCGCGGGACTCGCGGGCTGCGAGGCGGCATGGCAGGCGGCGAACGCGGGAATGGACGTTGAGTTATGGGAAATGAAGCCAAAAAAATTCTCGCCGGCGCATTCGGATGCGAATTTTGCCGAATTGGTTTGCTCAAACTCGCTTAAGGCCGACAGAATAGAAAACGCGTGCGGACTTTTAAAAGAGGAAATGCGGCTGTTCGGTTCAATAATTATGGAGGCGGCCGATGTTTCGCGTGTTCCCGCGGGCGGCGCGCTCGCGGTGGATAGGCATATTTTTTCGGAGTATATAACGAAAAAAATAAAATCGCATCCGAATATAACGGTTGTGAATGACGAGGTCACGGAAATCGATCCGGACGAATATACGATAATCGCGACCGGGCCGCTTACCTCCGAACCGCTTGCGGAGGCGGTCGCGGAGCTTACCGGCTCGGACGGACTGTACTTTTTTGACGCGGCCGCGCCTGTTGTAACGGCGGAGAGTATTGACTCGGATAAAACCTTCCGCGCGGCGCGCTATGACCGAGGCACGGCGGATTATATAAACTGTCCGATGACGGAGGATGAATATAAGGCGTTTTACGACGCGCTTGTGAGTGCGGAAACGGCGGAGCTTCATGATTTTGAAAACGCGGCCGTGTTCGAGGGTTGTATGCCTGTCGAGGTCATGGCAAAGCGCGGATACAAGACGCTTACCTTCGGGCCGTTAAAGCCTGTGGGGCTCATAAATCCGAAAACCGGTAAGGACGATGCGTACGCGGTCGTGCAGCTTAGACAGGATAACGCGGAGGGTACGCTGTATAATATAGTCGGGTTCCAGACTAACCTGAAATTCGGTGAGCAAAAGCGGGTATTCTCAATGATACCGGGGCTTCAAAACGCGGAGTTTGTACGTTACGGCGTGATGCATCGCAACACGTATATAAATTCGCCGAAGCTGTTGAATAAATATTATCAGCTTAGGGCGAATCCGAAAATCTTTTTCGCCGGACAGATAACCGGCGTTGAGGGTTATGTTGAAAGCGCGTCGTCAGGTATTCTCGCGGGGTACAATATAGCGAGACTCATAACTGGCCGGCCCATGTGGGAGCCGTCGTCAAGGACGGCGATAGGCTCGCTGCCGCTGTACATTTCCGATGAAGCTATAACGAAGCTCCAGCCGATGAACGCGAATTTCGGCATAATGGAGGGTTTGTCGGAGAGGATACGAAAAAAGCAGGAGCGGTATAATAAAATCGCGCTTCGGGCGATAGAAACTGTTAAAAATAATTTAAAATAAAGGAGATAAAAAAATGAAAAAGAGAATTTTAAGCTTATCAATGGCTGTGATGATGCTGTTCGCGGCAATCGCCGCCGCGGGTTGCTCGAAGAAGGAAGCTGAGTATACGCCGACGTTTATGTATTTCGTATCAAATTCGGACGCGAACAAGGACGACGCGCTTGCGGTTGTGGACGAGCTGAAGAAGGAGTATGAGGGTAAAATTACGTTCGATATCCACAATATCGACGAAACCCCGGAGGATAAGGAAAACTTCCCGGTCGACGGCATGACTCCGGCGCTTATTATGCTCAATACCGACAACGATATTTCGGCGATGGAGTTCCAGTGCGCGGATAAGGATAAGCTCAAGGCCGATATCGAGACCGCGATCAACGGAGGAAATTAATGTTTGCGGATAAGGCAAAAATATTTATAAAGGCCGGGAACGGCGGCAACGGCGCAATATCGTTCCGGCGTGAGAAATATATCGCGGCGGGCGGCCCGGACGGCGGCGACGGCGGTCACGGCGGGAATATTATATTCAGTGTTGAGCTTGGCATGACGACGCTTAACGATTATAAATATAAGCGCAAATACGTCGCTCAAAACGGCTCGGACGGCTCGGGGAACCATCGCAAGGGCAGAGCGGGCGAGGATATAATACTCAAAGTGCCGCAGGGAACGGTTATACGCGACGCGGAATCGAACCGCGTTATCGCGGATATGTCCGACCCTGAAAAAGAGGTCGTTCTGGCGCGCGGCGGAAACGGCGGCTGGGGCAATTCGCATTTTGCCACAGCGACGAGGCAGACGCCGAATTTTGCCAAAAACGGATTGCCGGGCGATGAGCGCGAGATAATACTTGAATTGAAGCTGTTGGCGGACGTAGGACTCGTGGGATTCCCAAATGTGGGGAAATCGACGATCCTGTCGATCACGACAAAGGCCGACCCAAAAATCGCGAATTATCATTTTACGACGCTTGAACCGAATTTGGGTGTAGTAAACCTGAGCGGCGGAAGAAGCTTTGTTTTGGCGGATATCCCGGGATTAATTGAGGGCGCGTCGGACGGCGTTGGATTGGGACATGATTTTCTGCGGCATATTGAACGCACGCGTGTACTTATCCATGTCGTGGACGTTTCCGGTATCGAGGGGCGCGATCCGATCGAGGATTTTGATATAATAAATAACGAGCTTGCGCGGTACGATATGGCGCTTGAGGAGCGCGTACAGATTGTGGCGGCGAATAAGACCGACATAATTCAGGATGAGGATATGTACAGAAATTTCCTTGATGAGATGGAAAAACGCGGGATAGAGGTATTTTCGATTTCCGCCGCGGTGAATAAGGGCATCGATGCGCTTATGAACCGGGTTTACGAGGAGCTTTCAAAGCTTCCGCCGGTTGTGATATTTGAGCCGGAAATGGATATCGAGGAGGATATTTTCGCGGACGACGGCAAGGGATACACGATCCGCCGTGAAAATGAGAGCTACGTTATAGAAGGCCCGTGGATCGAGGCCGTCGGCGGCAGCGTGAACTTCTCCGACCGTGAGTCGCTGCAGTATTTCCAGCGGATGCTCTTAAAACGCGGCGTTATCGAGGATTTGATTGAAATGGGGATCAAAGAGAATGACAACGTTATAATCGGAGATTTGGAATTTGATTTTGTATATTGATCCGAGCTGCCCCAGGGACCGACAATTTCACGTACCGTCGGCCGGCGGCGCGGTTTTATCACGCGATCTAAATATTATAAGGTTTAAAAATGAGCCGCCGCAAACGGGCATTTTGAAAATGTCTGTTTGCGGGCTCTTTATTTTTGGTGGATGACAAATGCGCCATGATGCGGCGCCCACGGATATAAATCAATTTTTTTATTTTTTTTTAAACACTTGAGCGGGTCGATACGTTATATAATTGAACGGCGGTGAAAGGACGGTGAGGTATATGACGATAAACGATATGTATGAGGAATTTTTTGACGGACTTGTTTCATGGTGCGCCGCGATGTGCGGCGGCGAAACGGCGGCGGAGGACATGGTTCAGGAGGCATTTGCGCGCGCGCTGACCCACTCCGTTACGCTTGAAAAGCTCCACCCCATGCAGTCGCGCGCATGGCTTTATACCACGGTTAAAAACATATACCTCGACCGTGTGCGTCACCGCGCGTTTGAGAGCGTTTCGGATGAAATACCCGATACCGCCGCCGACGGCGACGATTACGCCGACGCGGAGACGGACGAGCTTATAAACATGCTGCCGTATCCCGACGGGATAATGTTCCGCATGCGGTACCTTGAGGGTTACAGCTCGAAGGAGATCGGAGAAATGTTTAATATGCCGCCCGGCACGGTGCGGTCAAGGCTCAGCGAAACGCGAAAAAAACTGCGTAAAATGCTGAAGGAGGAATAATTATGGAAAAGAAAAAGTTGGAAATAAACTGCGCCAAATGCGACGCGAGGAGCATTAACGAGGAATCGTACGCGAAGTATGATAAAATCGAAATCAATACGGCAATAATGCTCATCGACGACCGCAGCCGAGAGGTGTTAAGCCGCCTTGGCGCGGAAATACACGCGGCGAAAACGCTGTCGGCAAAAGACGATGTACCGGTCGTCGAGATAAACGGTCCGCATAAAATAACGGCGGCGGCGCTGCCGAAAAAGGGCACGGTTCTTACCGTAAACGGCGGCGTGGAGATCGAAAAGGGCGCGAACAAGGCGGTTGAGATGTATTCGTACATTGACATAAACGGTAATCTGGAATGTCCCGAAAGCATTGTCAGCTCGCTCGCGAACGTGAATGTAAACGGCTGCGTCGGCACGTACCCCGACGACTATATAAAGCTTCATTCAAAGCTCGCGATCGACGATATGTTTATCGCCCGCGCCGCGCAAAACGGCAAATATTACGTCGGCGGCACGGTCAGCCTCACTGACAGGGCGGTTGATGCTTCGAGGCTTGTGGAAAAGAACGTCAAATTCAAAACAAAGCGGTTTATCACGCATGAGGACAGATTGGACGAAAGCCTGCCGATGTTCGATTTTGACACGGAAATTATCTTAGCTCCGTCCGATTGTGCGATCGTGGGCGGCAGCGCGAAGTTAAATCCGGATCTCTTGGACGAGTACGGAACAAGGCTGTTTGTTTTCGGCAACCTTGACGCGCGGGGGAATATCGCGGATGTAATATCACGGCTCGAAAAGCTTGCCGTGACCGGGAAAATCACCGTGACGCGCAAAAACGCCGCCGCGATAAGAGGTTTGGGCGCGAAATACAAAAAGCTCGAAATCGTAAAGGAAATGACATTCGCAAATACCGCAAGCGTCCGAGTGACGAACGAAATGCTCCGCGCGTCGGACGGCGCTGCCGTGCAAAACTGCGCTGTTTTAACTATTGACGGGGACGTCAGCGCGGAGGATATAAAAAATCTGCTCGAAGCCGTAAATGTGAGACATATCGTTTGCTCGAAAGAACAGGCGGCCGCCGTTCGGAGCGTGTGCAAAAACGTCGGCGCGGTTATGACCCCAGAGGAATATGATGAATGGAAAAATTCAAGGAAGGATAACAGCACCATTGAAATCGACACGGCGGAATATGTAATGTAAAAGAAAATCCGTAAAATCCCTTGACAAAACCACGTTAAATTGTATATAATATAATATAGCGATGAAAAAGACAGTAGCTTATCGCAAAACCGCGAAGAGAGAGAGCGCCATGGGCTGGAAGCGTTCTTGCGGGGGCGGTGGGTGAACACCACTTTGGAGCTTGCGCGCGGAACGGCTGCGGCATTATGCCCTTGCTTATTATGCGCGCCGTATACCCGGACGTTATCGGGGCAAATGAAGTGTCTTTAACAAGACAAATCAGGGTGGAACCGTGCAGTTAATGCGCCCCTGGAGAAAAAATAACGTTTTCTCCGGAGGCGCTTTTATATTCCTCCGGAAACAAAAAAAGGAGAGAAAGAAAAATGGCGGAAGAAATGAATGAATTGCAGACATTACGGCACAGCGCGTCGCATGTGCTGGCGCAGGCGGTAAAGCGGCTGTACCCGGACACGAAGCTCACGATAGGCCCGGCG
>CANQYQ010000027.1 GCA_947628155.1 uncultured Clostridia bacterium | reverse complement strand
ACTTATCGTACGCAATCTGGAAAAGTGGGCGCAAAGCGATATGCTCGATAACGCGGGAATATTGACTGTGGGGTACAAGTACCCGAATTTGATAATGTCCGAGCATTACAACGCGCACGGCTCACCCTACTGGGGACTTAAAACCTTCGCTATACTTGCGCTGCCGGAGGATCATGAATTTTTCACAACGCCCGCCGAGCCTTTGATAAAGCTTGATAAGATAAAGCCGATAAAGGCGGCGGATATGATATGCGCGCGGCGCGGCGGCGACGTTACGGCATATACGGCGGGTACGCACGAGGAATTCGGCTGCGGGCAGATCATACCGAAGTACCTCAAATTCGCGTATTCGACGAAATTCGGCTTCAACGTAAGCTATTCAAGCGTGTCCTTATCCGAGCTTGCGCCGGATAATATGCTCGTGTTTGAGATAAACGGCGTATTTTTCACGCGTGATCATTCCGACGGCTTTACGATAGGCGAAAACGGTCTTGTAACGCGCTGGTCGGCGTTTCGCGATATAAAGGTCGAAACGGAAGTCGTGATTACGGGTACCGGCCATATACGCCGCCATAAAATCACATCGCCGTACGAGGGATACGCGTACGACTGCGGCTTTGCCGTCGCGTCGCGCGACCGTGACAGGTGCGCGTCCGGCGCGGATAAAAATACCGCGTGGGCGAAGAATAATTTTGCCGCCTGCGCCGTTACCGGCAGCGGCGAGGGGATTGCGTTCGAGGCGGCGCCGAACACGAATATTATGTATAACAAGACTGTAATCCCCGCGATAAAATATAAGCTTAACAAGGGCGAAACGATAATTGAAACGATAATTACGGAGGAATGATCATGGATATGCCGAACGACAGCGCGATATTGTTAAGCGTTGTAAATATGAAGCTGCGCGATTTTTACGCTGATCTTGACGCGCTTTGCTCCGATTTGGAATGGAGCCGCGCGGAGGTCGAGGAAAAGCTCGGTAAAATCGCGTATAAATATGACGAAACGCGAAATCAGTTCGTGTAAAGGAGAGATACATGAAAAGGCTTGTAGTCGGAATACTGGCGCACGTCGATTCGGGGAAAACGACGCTGTCGGAGGGACTTTTATACACCTCCGGTACAATACGGAGATTAGGGCGCGTTGACCACCGCGACGCTTTTTTGGACACCAACGAAATAGAGCGCGAAAAGGGAATAACGATATTTTCAAAGCAGGCGGTATTTTCGTACGGCGATACGGAAATAACGCTGCTCGACACGCCCGGGCACGTCGATTTTTCGGCGGAAACGGAAAGGACGCTGTCGGTACTTGATTACGCGGTGCTTGTTATAAGCGGGTCGGAGGGCGTGCAGAGCCATACGGAAACGCTGTGGCAGCTTTTAAATCAGTACGAGATACCGACTTTTATTTTCGTGAATAAAATGGATATGCCGGCCGCCGACAAGACGGCGCTTATGGCGGATCTGCGCGAAAAGCTCAGCGATTCGTGCGTGGATTTTACCGATGATAGGTCAAGTGAATTTTTCGAAGAGGCGGTGCTTTGCTCCGAGGAAATGATGGACGAGCTTATGGAAACGGACAAAATCGGTTCGCGGGCCATAATACGCGCGATAAACGAACGCCGGATCTTTCCGTGCAGATTCGGTTCGGCGCTGAAATTACAGGGCGTGGAGGAATTTTTGTCATGCTTTGACAAATATACCGTTCAACCCACGCACGGGAGTGATTTCGGGGCGAAAATCTTTAAGATTTCCGAGGACGATAAGGGGCAGAGGCTCACGCATATGCGTATCACCGGCGGTTCGCTTAAAATACGCGGCGAGCTGTCCGGGGAGGATTGGACGGAAAAAATAAACGATATCCGCGTGTATTCGGGCGCGAAATATAAAAGTGTGACCGAAGCGCTGCCCGGCATGGTCGTGGCGGTAGCGGGACTTCCCAAAACGTACGCGGGCGAGGGTTTGGGTACGGAGCGCAATTCGCGCGAGCTGACGCTTGAGCCGGTCTTTTCCTATCGCGTGAAAATCCCGCGCGGCCGCGATATACCGTCGGCGCTGGCGGATCTAAAGAAGCTCGAGGAGGAGGAAACGCAGCTTAACGTCGTATGGGACGAGCGATTGAGGGAAATCAATATACGCCTTATGGGCGAGGTACAGCTGGAGGTTTTGAAAACCATAATCGCCGAGCGGTTCGGCATGGACGTCGAGTTTGAAAACGGCAGCATAATCTATCGTGAAACCATTGCCAATACCGTTGAGGGCGTGGGCCATTACGAGCCGCTAAGGCATTACGCGGAGGTACATCTGCTGTTAGAGCCGAACGAGCGCGGCAAGGGTCTGGAATTTAAAACGGCATGCAGCGAGGATCTGCTTAACCGCAGCTGGCAGCGCCTTGTGCTTACGCATCTGGCGGAAAAGACGCATATAGGCGTCCTGACCGGCTCGCCGATCACCGACATAAAAATCACGCTCGTGTCCGGCCGCGCGCATATAAAGCATACCGAGGGCGGCGATTTCAGACAGGCGACATACCGCGCGGTAAGACAGGGATTAATGCAGGCTAAGAGCGTGCTTCTAGAGCCTTGGTATGATTTCAGATTAACAATTCCGTCCTCGTCGATCGGGCGCGCGATGAACGAAATACAGCTTATGGGCGGCACGGTCACACCTCCGGACACAACGAGCGGAGAAACGGCCGTAATAACCGGAAGCGCGCCGATTTCAAGGATGCATAATTATCAGGCGGAGGTCACCGCGTATACACATGGAACGGGGACTCTTGTCTGCAATTTCGGCGGCTACCGCGAATGCGTAAACGCGGAGGAGGTAATTGAAAAAATCGGCTACGATTACGAATCCGATTTGCGCAACAGTCCCGATTCCGTATTCTGCACTCACGGCGCGGGTTATTATGTGCCGTGGTACGAGGTATTTGACCACATGCATTTGGAGCTTATGGAAACAAAGCCGGAGCCGATCGAGGCCGCGCCGGTTCACAGGCAATCCGCGCCGGCGGAGATAAGCGAGGATGAGCTTGTGCGGATCTTCGAAAAAACGTACGGCAAAATCGACAGGAAAGTACCGCAGCAGATGAAAACGGTAAAAAATACCGCGCCCAAACCGGCAAAATTCAAGGCGCGTCCGCGTCCGCGGGGGCCGGAATATCTGCTTATCGACGGCTATAATATAATATTCGCGTGGGGGGATCTTACAAGGCTTGCCAAAACCAGCCTTGAGGCGGCGCGTGACGCGCTTATCGACCGCGTCGCGGGATATAAAGCGATGAAGAAAATCGAGGTAATACTCGTGTTTGACGCGTACAAGGTCAAGGGCAACCGCGGTGAGATCGAGACGATAAACGGCGTTACGGTCGTATATACGAAGGAGGCGGAAACCGCCGACGCGTATATCGAGCGCGTAACGCACGAGCTGAGCCGCCGCCACCGCGTGCGGGTCGCGACCTCGGACAGCTTGGAGCAGCTTATAATCCTCGGCAACGGCGCGCTCAGGATAAGCGCGCGTGAATTTTTGGCGGAGGTCGAGGAAACGGAAAAGGAAATACGGCGGTTTATCGAGGAATATAACGCGAGAACGGAATAAAAAAACGAGCCTGCAGGCGTACGCATTAGTACGTTAAGGCTCGTTTTTTGTATAATCTATATTTTATTTCACTCCGCAAAAACCGCGGACTATAGCGTGTTCACATAAAATAGATCTACGGTAGCATAGATCCGGCTCGAACAAGGCAAAAATTCACGGACTTACTAACGTAAGTCAAGGATTTTTAGCAAAGTATGAGCTGCATCTTGCCAAAAAGACGTGATTTCAGCTTTATATGGACACGCCGGAATGCGCCGCTTATTTTCCCCACGATACAAGCACCATGGCTATATCCTTTGAGTCTATCGAACCGTCGCGGTTTAAGTCATACTGCACGTATGTGCTGTCGTATTTGCCGCCGACTTCTGCCGGCTTATTCGACTTACCGAAATACGCTACGGCCGCCGACAAATCGTAAAGGTCGATATGCTTACTATCGTCGATATCGCCCGCGAGGAACGTTACCGGGACTGTTACATCTTCAAAGCCGTCGGACGCGGTAACGGTCATGTCATGATCCATTACGTTGTTCCAAACGTTGATCTCATGCGCGGTCTCGCTGCCGCCCTTGATAACCGCGTCAACGGTGTATGTGCGGTAACCCGCGCCGCTGAATTTGAATGTGTAGCGAGAACCCATTTCCTCGGGAACGGGAACGTTAAGCGTAATTGTATATCCGTTTGCATTCGCGTCTCCGGTCACTGCTTCTACTTCATCTGTCGATGAATCATATTTGAACTTTGCAGGAGTAACCGTCACGCCTTCCGGTAATGCTTCATCTTCGTTAAGCTTGCCAAGCTTAATTTCCGCCGAATACGGTTCGGGCGCGGACGTTCCTTCCTGAACGCCGCCGTTAACCTCTACGGTCATATTGGTGTATGCCACGTCCTTTTCCGGGGCTGTCTCAACCTCATTCGGGAACATCAGATTAATTGTAACCTCTTGTGTTTTAACGGCAAAGTCATAATTGATTCCCTCGCTATACAGAAGCTTACCGGATTTTTCATCCCCGATGCCGTCAGGAACATAATGGTTAACAATGTTATCCGCCTTTTTCGCGGTATTTACAATATTTGTTCCGCTTTCCGCAACGCCGAACGTACCCTCGCCGTAGCCGCAGAACGTAACCGTACCGAGCAGCACCTTCGACTTCGGCGCGCCGCTGTCGGCCGCTGTACCGTTGTAGTTAAACTCGTATCTGCCCTCGCCCGCGTCGATTATGTCGATGTTTTCCGCGCCGACGATCGTATATGCTACAGCCGGATTGCTGTTCGTAAACGTCAAATCCGCCGATGAAAGGCGATTTATAACCGAATCTGCAAAGGACCCTGTATCTTCGCTCGCAGCGACGGCATATATTTCATATGTGCCGCTTTTGCCTTCGACCGGTGCAAATTCAATTTCTACGGCAGTGGCATACGGCTTTACATATGTTGTTGCCCATTCTTTCACATCGCCGTCCGAATCTGCCGGGAAAGTAAACTCCGTAACAGAATTTCCGTCCTTGGTAATTTTAATAATTACCATTCCCGAATCTGATGTTTTTTCATAAGTCCAATCGAAATAGTTTTCATGAAGCGTCTCGCCGTCCCAGTAATGAGCCTTTTGCGATTCGCATGTATTATCGTACCAGATAACAGCCTTTGAGCCGAGGTCTTTTCCCGATCCCGGTTTTTCAACGCCCCAAATCGCGGACTTGTCACTGTCCGGAGCAGCAGCCTTAACATTCGCATCAGGGCCGATTTCAACATTGCCGCTTACGGGATTCGTACTACTACTGCCATAGCCTATGCCATGTGCATTCTTTCCGCCGACAGCGGTTACGTCGGCTTCATCGCCAATTACAATATTGCCAAATTGATATGTAAATTCATAAGAATATGAGTATTGACCGCCTCCTATTCCCGCGCCGCCCGTTGATGAGGTGCTTCCGCCTTTAGCGGTTACTTTGGCATTATCTTTTATTTCAATGCTCGTACTTCCTCCGCCATGGCCGCCGCCGATTCCAGCAGCCGAGCCTCCGGCGGTCGCAGTAACTTCGGCGTTTCCTGCAATTATAATATTTCCTTTAGCTTCACCTTCATCGCCGCCGCCGATACCTGCGCCGCCTACTGATTGAGCGTAATCGGAACTGCCGCCTTCTGCGCCGCCGGTAGACGTTACTTTTCCGCCTAAAATTGAAATGTCGCCCGAAGATACATTAGAACCACCGCCTATTCCGGCGGCGGACGGCGCGCCGATAGCGTTTACTTCACCACCGGTAATGCTGACACTTATATTACTGAGCTGAGCAGCACCGCCATAACCTGTTCCGCCGCTTCCGCGTCCGCCTGAACCGATTCCGCTTCCTCCGTTATTTTTTTCGTCGATACCGCCGCCGGTTGCGGTTATTTTTCCGCCTGAAATTGTTATATTGCCGGCGGGAGTAACATAGTTGTTCCTGTTACCTCCGCCGCCTATTCCGGCACCGCATCCGACATTTGAGGCATAGCCTCCGCCGATAGCGGTAATCGTGCCGCCTTCTATATTGATTGTTCCGAAGGAAGGATCGCCTTCATTTCTATTCGGATCAATATTCCTGACATGCAGGACGCCATTTCCTCCTATTCCGGCTCCGCCGCCGTAATACCAAACCCCCTCTTTGGGATCGTGTCTGGTGTTTTTATCAATAGAATATCCATCGCCGCCGGTTGCGGTGAGCGAGCCGCTTCCGGAAATTGTAAGCGTCGCGCCCGGAGCGACATAAATGCCCGCGAATCCGGGCGCGCCCGTTACGCTGTTCTCATCTTCGAGAATCAAATCAAGCGACGCTCCGCTGTTAACGGTTATGCCCGCGCCGTCCGTTCCCGTAATAGTTTCACCGCGTAAAGTAATCGTTTTGCTCGCATCCACGATAATCTTGCCATCAGCCAGAACCGGTATGGCCGCGGCTGTAACCGCCATTGCCGCCGCGGCAAACGCCGCCAATAATCTTTTTATCCTCATATGACATTCCTCCTAATGCTTTTTTTCTCCTCGTGCGGAGATAATTGTACATTCATTGTACCCCCCCCCCCCTATGTTGTCAAGAGGATTGTATGAATTTTACTGAAAATTTGAATAAAATGTCTGTTTTTTGAAAATTTCCCATTAAAAAACCGCCCCGGTACAGTAACTCGGAGCGGTTCTTTAATTCAGCGTTAAGCTATAATTTCAACATAATCATCGCACAGCGGCTTCTGCGCATCATCCCACAAAAAGCCTTTTATATTGATTTGTCCATTTTGATAGTCTTCGATATAATTTATATTTTCAATCACTCCCTCGGGTTTATCCGCATAAACCGCGATGAGCTTGCCGTTTTGGTCGTAAACAGCGACATACAGCGTCGCGTTTTCCGCGCCGTCCGCGTAATAGTCGGCCTTGTAGCTGATTTGTCCATCGACTGATATTTGAACGTCCAGATTAACATACGCGCCCTCGGGTGTTGCCGTCTCCACAGGCTCGGGCGTCGCTGTCTCCACAGGCTCGGGCGTTGATGTTTCCACAGGCTCGGGTGTTGCCGTCTCCACAGGTTCAACAGATGCCTCCGGCGTACCCGTGGGTGCAGCTGTCGGGGTCACATTCGGCGATTCGGTCGGCTCGGCCGTCGGGTCGAAATCGTCGAAATTATATCCGCTCATAAGTATGCCCTCGTATGTCGGCGCGGCCTCGTCGGTATATGACGTTGCGCTGCCCTTTAACGAAATGCTCACCTTACCGTCCTCGGGATACGGAATCGAAACGATATAGTCGCCGTATTTGTCCGTGGTGCGGGTATACTGGTCGCCGTTTACGGTAAACGTAACCTCTGTATTTTTCGCGTACGCCGTACTTGCCGTGCTCGTTTTAATTCTGCCGGAGATATTTAACATATCGCTTGCCTCGGTGTTGTACTTCATCGCAAGCTGACCCGGCACGGCCTGAGCGTTGTTGAAATTGAACAGCGTCGAGTTGGACACGACCTCCGACTGCGACGAGCCGTTTTCGGCTTCCGCCCAGCGCACGCCGCTCGCGGGGATCATGACCGGATCCCAATATAAATCGCCAATGCAGCGGCCGCCGAGCACGGTTTTGAGCTTCGCGTAAAGCTCGGTCAAAAACGCGCGCTGTCCCGCCTGATCCTCGCCGTAAATATCCTGATAATAGCCGCTGTTTTCAAGCTGTCCTTCCCAGCCGCCTTTTTTAGTCGGATTCCAATTGTAGCCGGTTTCCATGATTATAACGTCCTTCTTGTACGTATTGACAAACGTGTTAAACTCATTTACAACCGTGTCGATCGAAACGTCGGCGTTATAGAACGGATAATACGACACGCCGATTACGTCATAGTCCACAGTCGTATCTTTGACCAAGGACATAAACGTGCCTCTCGAGCTGACCTTGCCGCCGTTGTCGCTGTGAATAATTATCTTCGCGTCCGGCGCAAGCTCGCGCACCGCCTTCGCGCCCGCGTTTACAAACCGCTTTAAATATGACGCGTTGTTATACAATCCGTTATTTGACTGATACTTATTAAACAAAATACCGTACTGCATTTCGTTTCCGATTGAAACAAATTCCGGAGTCGTGCCCTGGTCGATAAACGCCTGTAATGATTCCTTCGTGTATTCGTAAACCTTATCTTCAAAATAATTCGCCAGATTTGCCGCGCCGGTAATTCCCTGCGCGGTTATCTCCTGCTGCCAGTTATACGGCACCATCTGCGTAGCGCCGTCAACCCAGTAGTCGGAATACGCGATCGTAAGCTCAATGTCCATGCCCTTGTCCTTCGCTCGGCGCGCAAGGCTCAGGCAGTCATCCAAATCCATAAATCCGGCGGGAAGATAATACGTTCCGTCGCCGTGACCCTTGCCGGGGCTGTCAAGCAAACGTATACGCGCGAGATTGAAGCCGTTTTCGGCCATAACCTGAAGCGCGTCGTTGAGCGCGGTAGTACCGCCTATTCGTCTGAACAAGCCGTTCTTGCTCTCGATATACGTAAGCTTTGAGATCTCGCCGCCCTTGTAGAATTTCACGCGCGTGTCCTCGGTTTTTTCAAACGCCAGATTATCGAGCGTAACAGACGCGGAGCTTACAAGATTTAAGCCTATATCGCATGTTCCGTCCTCGCCCACGACAACGCTCGGAACGATAATTTTATATGCCGCCGACCCTTCGGGGATCGCTGTTGACGCTACCGTATGCCCCTTCGTTTTCGCGTAAAGGTAGCTTGTGCCCGTGGTTTTAATTTCGCTCGTATACGCTTGCGCGGTGAGGTTGTATGTACCGGGTTCAAGTCCCGTAACCGTCTGGCTTACATGTACCGTTCCGCTTGCTATAAGCTCGCCCGTGTCCGCGGAAGCCGTACCGCCCTCCGAAACCGTCCATCCGGTCAGCCCGTTTGAAAATCTCGGATTTTGTATTCCCTTCGGGGTCTCGCCCTCGCCGGGTATTGTAAGCTCCAGTCTCGGTGCGCCGTTCGCGCCGCACGGGGCGATGGACCACGCGTTATTCGTGTTCTGCGATTTTACGTCGATCCTGAACGCCGCGTTTTTCGACTGCGCCGAAAGCGACGTTATGTAATCCGTTACGTCGATCGCGAAATCGCCCGTTGAAACAGGCGATACAAAGCTTTTAAATTCCGCCGCCGTATAAGCGGGCGCGGCGCTTGTTCCCTCGTACTGAGTGCCGTTTTCAAACGCGCCGTAATCAGCCGCGTAAATATACGCCGTGCCGGAATTTTTCGCATCCGTGGTGTTTACGATAAGCTCGGCCTTTGTGATTTTGTCCGGGTCAAAGCCGTCCGGCAGGGTGAAACCCATATACGCCGCGTTTTCCCAGTCCGCCCAGCCGTGAACGCGCAGATTGTAACCCGCCGCTTTTTCCTGATAAGTCCATTCCGCGGTCTTGTCCGCCGGAACGGCCGTCACCGTCTCCGCGCGAACCACGCACGTCAGTCCGCTGAGCGCCATCGCCGCCGCTATAACGGCGCTTATTGCTCTTGTTAATTTTCTCATCTCTCTCCTCCTTAAATTCCCCTCGTTATTTTCCCATTATAAATATTATAAATGTAAACCTCAAAAAAGTCAATCAAATAATTTGAATCCGTTTAAATTGCGCGGATTTTGCCGATATACGGCAATTAATAAGGAAAATACATTGACACACCCGTTTTTATGATGTATAATTATTATATTATTATATGGCTTTTTTAAGCTTCGAAAGGAGGTGCCGCCGATGACATCAATCAGTTATAAATTTCCCGGGGGGGGGGGTAACTTAGAGGTTTTTATCCCATTACCCAAAAGAATTTTTAGAAAAAGGAGAGTAAAAAATGAAAATAAAGAAAATTATAGCCGCTTTTTTGGCTGCGGCCATGGCGATTTCATCGGCGGCAATTCCCGTATTCGCGGACGAGAACGCGCCTGAAATTGCGCCCGAGGAAGCACCGATTGAAACAGTCGAGGAAGCGGTTGAAGCGCCGGAGGAAATTGCGGACGAACCGACGGTTGAAGCGCCGGTTGAAGATGAGATTGAATTGGCGGAGGAAAGCGCCGCACCCGAGGCGACACAATGTCCTTGGGAAGGAAGCGGTGATTCGGAAGATGATCCGTATTTGATCAAAACGGCGGATGACCTGAGAGATCTTGCCAATGCGGTAAACAACCAGCCGAACGGTCAGGTAAGAATGTTCAAAAACAAATATTTCAAAATGACGCAGGATATTGACCTGGGTCTTGATAATAAGTGGGTGCCGATTGGTACAGGTATATCCAAGGCCGGTTATTTCAAAGCATTTTGCGGTACCTTTGACGGAGCCGAACATGCAATAAAGAATTTACGGATCGACCGGACAGATAGTTGCAATGGTATATTTGGCTTTATTCGCGACGGCGCCGTGATAAAAAATCTCAGCGTTCGCGGCAGCATAAATGGCGGGGCCGATACCGGAGGAATAGTAGGTCTTGTTTATGACAAATGCCTCATATCAAATTGCCATAATTATTGTGAAATACATTGTGGAGGCAGTTCCGGAGGTATAGTGGGGCACATCGGAGACGGAGAACAAACGGAAGTAATAGATTGTCATAACGAAGGCGCAATTACCACGACGAGTAGTAAACATGTTGGCGGAATCGTTGGCGAAATATATTATAGTGGCCCCAAAATTACAAATTGTTATAATACAGGAACAATAACCAAACAAAAACCAAGCCGTAATGGGGAAGGTCTGGGCGGAATTGTCGGTTATGGTAAAGGAATAATCATTACAAAATGCTATAATGCCGGAGAGATTACCGGACCAGACAGTGCAATTGGCGGTATTGTCGGTTATGGTAATGCAGGGATGGAGATTGACGGTTGCTATAATACCGCGAAAATTGAGGAAACAGCGGGCGGTGATATTACAAGTAGTGTCGGCGGAATCATCGGCGAGGGGAACGGCGTTTATAAAATTGCAAACTGCTATAACGAAGGTCAGATCATCGGCGCGGGCACTAATGTCGGCGGCATCGCCGGAAAAGTGACAGGTTCCAACAGCCCAACTAAGCCAATAGAAAACTGCGAAAACTCAGCTCCGGTAAACGGTGCAACAAATGTTGGCGGCATTGCGGGACAAGCCGGAGAACTATACGTCCGGTATTGCAGCAATTCCGGTAAGGTCAGCGGAACAGGCGATTATGTCGGCGGTATTTACGGCAAAGACATCAGCAGAAGTTGCCATACGATAGGCTGCTATAACACGGCTGATGTAACCGGCGTAAAGTATGTCGGAGGCATAGGAGGTGCATTGGCTAATAATGGCAGTTCCATTCAGCATAGCTACAATCTGGGCAGCGTTACCGGAACAGGCGAGTATGTCGGCGGAATAGTCGGAGATGACAACTCCCTCAAGACAACATCAGGAGTACTTAGTGACAACATTAGTTATTGCTTCAATGCAGGCAAAGTGACAACCGGAGATGGCAACACACCCGGCGGTGTGCTCGGTACGGGTCAGCTTAAAGGGCAAGCTAACCAAAATGTCGTTACCAATACGTTCTATAAAACAGGTACGGCAGAGCACGGTTATGTTGCGGATGTGGCCGAAGATGTAGACGGCCAAATTCAAGTATTCGGCACATATTCGGATCTTAAAGGCAAGCTTCCGTCAAGCGAATGGTATTTCGAGGCTGATGAAAATGAACCGCCGCAGCTTGTAAAGAATCCGCGTCCGTCGGTTGTAATAGATTGCAATAGCGGCGGCAAGGCGACGGCGGAAAAAGCGGAGGACGGAACCGTCACAGTAACGGTTACGCCGAATGGTGGATATGTTCTTGCCGGAATCAAGGCGGAATGTAACGGCGAAGAGTTTGAGTTAACCGGTAAAGGGCCATATACATTTAAAATGCCTAACAAAACAGTATATATCACAGTAACATTTATGAAGGAGAACACGCATACAATCGTGGATGCGCCGATAGTGGACACACCGAAGGTGAACACAGGCGTTTTCGGAGAAACAACAGTACCGCCAGACGCATTCAGCGGCTGGTCGGCGGAGCTTTCCGACATGAGTGACTTAAACGCGCTCGGCGATGCGATTAACAAAAACGACGATTTGTACGACAAGGCGAAGGAACAGCTGACAAAAGAAGGCGAGGCCCCGCCCACGGATGTATACATCCATGTTGTAACCGACCTTGAGCTTACGGTCGAGAATTACGATTCGGCAACCAACACGCTTACGGTGGACGTTTCGGCGATACGCCATATTTTGGCCTCGACGGAAAAGACGCTTACGGATGAACAATTGGAACATCCGGGCACAAACGTTGTGGAAATCATCCCGGAGCATGTAATTCCGATTAATAATAAGGTAACAATCGTGCTGCCGCTGCCGGAAACACTGTATGGTACAAAAGTGCCCAGTGTTGACGTACGGCATATCCACAACAACAAAGCTACAAAGCAAACGGTGGATAACATAAACAATTCGGCAACGGTTACGGTTGACGGCTTATCGGAGTTTATGATTTCACCTACTGCGTTAACGCCGCCATCGTGGGAGGTTATCGCGGGTGACCAAACCGTTACGGCGGAAAGCTCAGGGGATAGTACAATTAAGGTTCCGAATAATATTACATCCGCGACCATCACGGGAAAGAACATTACCGCGACAGTAAACGGCGAAGAAGTTACGTTTACTGATAGGGCGGATGTGAAATTACAGCCGGGCGATAATGTTATTACCGTTACGGCCGATGGAACAACCTACACGATCACCATAACACGCGCGGAGCTCAAATCCATGTCGGTATACTTCAAGCAATCGGGCAGCGACAAGCACAAATATGACATTATCCTCAAAGCGGGCAATGGCAAAATCGGCGATTCTGCGGAGCAGACCGACGGCATAATCAACCGCCTTAACAGCGCGGATTTGACGTTTGAGCTTACCCCCGAAGAAAGCGATGTGAGCTACACGATTACCCCAGCGGATAAAATCGGCATAATCGACGCAGGCGGCGGACGGTATGAATTTAACTTTAGCACAAAGGATGACATCGGCGAAGCGGATACGCAAAACGAAATCGTCATCGGCACGGTTGAATTTTTCGGCCGCGGCCACGTCACAAGATTTGGCGTTAAAGCTTTATCCGGCGGCGAGGATACCAACGCGGTACACCCGACAACAGGAGGGGATAATCTTGTTACCGACTATACGCCGGGCGGAACACACGGCGGAACGCTAAATATAAACGCCGAGGACTTCTCGGATATATACGGAAACGAATACAAGGGCAGACTTGATAATCTTGATTTCTCGCCCGCGAAAAAACCGCTTAAAATCAACGTGATGTTCCCGAATACGGTTGAGCGGCAGGATGCGGATTATACAAACATGACGATCTCCTTCCGCAGTCCGCTTGATTCGATTGAGAAAATTGCCGATATAAGGCTCGGTGATGCAGCGGCCTATAATGCCGACAGCGAAACCGGATTCAAGCAGTACAGCGTTGCGGCGGACGTGATCGCAGATACGCGCTATACCATTACGTTTACCGGCGAAGGCTACAGAGAGTACAGCGTTGACGTAATTGTTCCCGAATCGGCGAATGGCGAAAATTCCGTCACGGTATGGAATAACGTGATGGATAAGGAAAACGCGAAAGCGGTTGTCAATATCAGCGGGACGGAGAGCGAGCTAAAGGACATAACCTTCCTCGCGGGCGATATTGATAACAGCCAGAAGATCGACCTTTATGACTTATCGGCGGCGGTTGCGTACTTCGGCAGAACCGATATGGCGGAGACTGCAGCGTCGATCGAGGAAAATAAAGAATATATCAGGTACGACTTGAACCGCGACGGCACGATCGACTCAAAGGATATAGCTATGGTACTCGTATCATGGGATAAATAATAGTAAAATAATTGCGAAATAATGTTGAAAATCACTGCGGATAAAATCCCGCAGTGATTTTTTTTGTCAAATTTAAAAAAACACTTGACAAAAAATGGGGGGGGGGGTAGAATATCAATATAAATGCGTGTTGAGGCGCATTAAATAATTTTTATTAGGAGGAATCAATATGAAGATGAGGAAATTATTGGCGGCGCTTCTTTCCGCCGCCATGGCAGCGGCATCGGCAGCGATCCCGGTGTTCGCGGACGAGGTCGACGAAGCCGCGCCGGCGGCGGTTGAAACGGAAACGGTCGAAGCGCCGGAGGAAGCCGCGGTTGAATTGGCGGACGGCCCGACGGAGGAGCCGACGGACGAGCCGGAGGCAGTGACGGACCTTCAAGGCGAGGGAACGGCGGAAAACCCGTATACCATCAATAACGACGCGGAAATGGAATTTTTCCGTCATGCGATTAATGAAAAAATACCCAAATATTTCGGCGGCAGCAAAGACCAGAAATGTTTTAGGCTGGACGCAGATGTTACTTTAACAGCGACAGAAACCTCGGGAGTGGTGAGTGACAGCAGCAGAAAAGGAACAATAGCGGATTCGGGCAGTATAGGGCAAGGATATGTTCCGGATTGTTATTTCTACGGGAATTTTGACGGTAATAGTCACAGCGTAACGCTGGTGGAAAATGGCGGAACCTTTAAATCCGGTCTTATTAATTCACCTTTGGGAACAATCAGCAATTTGACAGTTAAAACACAGGAAGGTCAACATATCAGTGGAAGCAGCGGAATATGCGGCAGCCTCGGCAATTATGCGGTTATAGATAATTGCGTAAATGAAGCGACTATTATTTGTGCAGACAATATATATGTTGCAGGTGGTATAGCCGGAAGTACAGGACTGGCATCGGTTGTGAAAAATTGTCATAACAAGGGGACAATAACACAAACAAAGACAAATGTTTCAAATTCTTACCGAGTTAGCATGGGCGGTATTGTCGGGAGAGCTACGTCTTACACCCTTATAGAAAATTGTGTTAACGAGACAGGAGCGGATATTTCGGTTGCGGCTACATGTAATTATGCAACAGGCGGCGGCGTTGCCGGATCTGCAACGGGCGGAATTACTATAAAAGGATGTGAAAATCACGCGACAATTACCGGAACCGGAACAACGGATAATTACGGATACTGCAATGGTACGGGCGGCATTATAGGAGCCGCGGCGGAAAGCCCAATGAATGACCCAGACAGCAGAGGCACTATAGTAGATTGCACAAATACGGGTGCGGTAACCGGTAAAGGACGTGTCGGCGGTATTATGGGTTACGGCACAGGTGCAAGAAATTCTATTGACGGTTGTGTAAATGAAGGAACGGTAACGGCTACGGAAAAAATGGCGGGAGGTATACTCGGTCATGGAGCTAATGTTAAAAATTGCGTAAATAAGGGTGAGGTCAACGCTAAAGACGAGGTTGGAGGCATTGCCGGAAAAGGCACTACAATAGTAAAGAGCTACAATGAAGGCATTGTCAAGTCAACAAGCGGCAGCTCAGATACAGCCGGGGGTGTTGTCGGTACGACAACAAATGAAGGCTCTCTTGTTATGAATTATTATTATAAAGCCGAGGGCAGTGATAAAGATCTTAAAGGTATAGGCGGAGGTACAGAAGCGTCAGGCGGAACGCACCACGATAACCCCAATCACGCACAGCTGATTGATAATAAACCGGAGAATGAAGATGCATTGAAGAAATTTATGGATGGTTTGGCTCAATACCAGGTTCTTACGGTTCATCTTGAAAAGAATGATACAAATGATGCGGTTAAAGTTTATCTTACCGGAGCGGACGGCGATATTTACAGATATATGTCGGGCGAACTTGTATTTAAAGTAAGCTCGAGCTCCCGTGAATATGTACCCATGGATTACACTGTTGAGGCGGCGGATAATAATATTATTACCGAATTGGAAGGCGTATCTGCCGATGGCGGAACGCTGCGCAAGTTCGGCTTTAATCTGGACGGCTCACATGAGTCGAGCAAAACGGGAGAGCGTATCGAACTTTGCACGATTAAGCTTTTGGAATACGGACAGCAGTATATAAGCGTTGAAGATGGTGTAATGCAGGTGGCGGTAAATCCGGGCACAGATAAGGACACCGATGAGGACGGCATACTTGACGGCGATGATAACATCGTAAGCTCGCTTACGCCGGACAACGGATTGCTTGTTCTTCCGGCTTCACCCCTCAATGTTAATAATAAACGTCCTGAATCTGCATTGACATTTAAGGTGCTTTTCCCAAATAATGTTGAAAAGCAGTCTAATAACTACACAAATATGACAATTACAATTGACGGCGCGATGCTTAATAATCCGTATATATTAGAAATCGGTTCATTGAATTCTTGGCTTTACAAATATGGTAACCATTCAAGTGGAGAAATAATTAGTAATGGATATAAATCTCCAGCTCAAGACGGATATAACGGTTACGTATTGTCCAGTAGTAAGTATTTAACAGTTCCGACCGGTGGTATGTATACGATTACCTTCTCCGGCGATGGCTACAGAACCTACAGCGTTGATGTATATGTTGACGCTGATAAGACGATAACCGTATGGAACAACGCGATGGATGATGAGCACACGGTAGTTGAAACGGCGGACAAGTCCGTAGACACTAAGGTGACCTTCCTCGCGGGAGATATCGATAACAGCCAAAAGGTTGATCTTTACGATTTATCGGCGGCGGTTGCGTACTTCGGCAAATCCGGCATGGCAAAGGATAATACGACAATTAAGGACAATCAAGAGTACATACGGTACGACCTGAACCGCGACGGCGCGATTGATTCAAAGGATATAGCCATGGTACTTGTATCGTGGGGAAATTAACGGTAAA
Organism: uncultured Clostridia bacterium; assembly: GCA_947628155.1. Taxonomy (GTDB): domain Bacteria; phylum Bacillota; class Clostridia; order UBA1381; family UBA1381; genus 12844. The sequence goes on along the minus strand of CANQYQ010000027.1, from coordinate 2,342 downwards.
ATAATTGACCGAAAACAGTCAGGTTACCGCCGATGAGCCGAGGCTGTCGGCCCACTCCTACAAATCATGACAGCGAGCGAACCGCGATGACCGGACTAAATAAAAACGGCTGAATCCGCTATGGATTCAGCCGTTTCTTTATCCGCGAAAATCAGTTGTCTCGATTTTTTCGGAACATTCTATATTTACATCAGTTGCCCCACGAAACGAGAACCATTGCGATATCCTTTGAATCGATGTTTCCGTCACGATTGAGGTCATAGCGAATGTACGCATCGTCGTCGTATTTACCTTCCGTTATACGAGTGTCCATGCCGGTCCTGCCGAAGTACGCGACTGCCGCGGACAAGTCGTACAAATCTATCTTCTGTGTGTTATCGATATCTCCCGCAAGGAAGGTATGCTGCGCTTTGTTACCGTCAAGCTCAACACCGTTAACCTTAACCACCGGCGTATTGCTGTCCATAACATTGTTCCATACCGTGATGGAATTTTCGCCCTTCTCCGCCGACGCCGGTACAACCACGTCTACGCTGTACGTTCTGTATCCATCGCCGCTGAATGTAAGCGTATAACGCGTGTCAAGCGCCATATTGGCTTGCATTGTGTACTGAGCATAAGGTGCGAACGCATCCTCATCTCCCGATGTGCCGACCGGTACATATGTTACAGGGGATTCAACACCTTCAACTTCTCCGAGCTTAAATTCCTGAGTATCAAGCTCGCCGGTAAGAGTTACTGTCATCTTAGTGTAATCCTGTGACGCGGATTCAACCGTGTTCGGGAGTACTACCTTGATCGGAACAGGAATCGTCTTGGGAGCTTTTGTATAAAGCTCTCCATTAGATGAGTCTTCAACACTAATATCCTTTACAAGCGAATCATTATACGCTTCCGCGTGGGCCTCCGCGTCTTTAACGGTGATAGCGGCATATATCGGCTTATCTTTATTCTGCAATGTATTTGTATATCCTCTGCAGATAAGCTTACCGATAACTATTTCTTTACCGGTCTTTAACCATACCTTGCTGTCATCCGGCAGATGGAACGCATAATGCTCGTTGCCCTCGCCGAAAGCGATGTCCTTTTCAACTATATAGTCGTTGTCGCCAACAATTTCATATGCCGATCCTTTACCGTCATATTCTACCGTGAACTCGGCCGCGTTTATGTATTTGAGTATGGAATCCCCTTCTTCGGGTGCAACAAGCTTGATCGCGTAAGCCGAGCTGCTGCCCGTGCTTTCCTCTGCAATCTCATCAAACTTAACTGATGCCGTTTCCGCAGTCAGCGTGCCGTCATCCGCCATAAGCGGCGCGTTTATTATATAGCTTCCTAACGGAGCTTCAAATGATATGGTATTTCCGCTTACCGTCGCCGTAATATCCTCCATAAGACTTATCTTTGACGCATCATCTTTCGTTACGGTAACCTTTGCACCCTCTGTCGGTATTTTATAAATCGACGGAAGTGTGATTTTGATGTTTGCATTTACTGTACTGGTTTTACAATATGTCTCACCGCCGTCCTTCTTTGCAACAACGGATACTGTTACGGGAATCGTCGCCTGCGTCTTATCGGCAACAACATCGCCGACCTCGATACACGGATAGAACTCGGCTCCTGTTTCTCCTGCTGCAACCGCTTTAACTACATCTGCAATATTTGATATGGTAATACCAAAGCCGTCTACTTTGTCACCGTTTTGATACGCAACATTGTCACCCGCCGCAAGGCCGTAATCGCCGTTGACGTTATCGCCTACTTCACCGTTGATTATCGGCGGCTCCGCACCTTCTTCAGCAGGCTCGATCTCCACATTCTCAAGCGCCTTAGAGCTTGTTTTGCCGTCTTTGCTTACCTCATCAACGGTAAGAGTTCCCTTAACCTTCAATGTCTGTTCGTCTTTGCTGGTTGATTGCTGAACCACGCCGTACGATTTTTCATCCGCCGCGAGAGTTACATCCTCAAGCGTAATATCATGATTCACATGACTGCCCGAACCCGGATAAATCGCGTTTCCGTAACCACTGCCGTTTCCGGTACCGCCTTTTACGGTAGAATCGACAATATCCACCGTGGCCTGATTGTATGTACTGAGCTCAAAACCGCAGCCGAGCCATGACCTTTCGGAGTTACCTCCAATAATTTCGGACGTGCTAACAGTGATGTTTGCCGCACCGGCATATACGCCGGCTCCAGCATTGCCCCTGCTCTCAACGGTATTGTAGCAACTACCGCCCTGTATTTTTGAATCCGTAATATTTATTGTGTCGCCGCCGCAGCTTAAAGCATCGCCCGCGTTAGAGAGTGCGCTGTTTCCGCCGTAAATTTCCGAATTT
>CANQYQ010000026.1 GCA_947628155.1 uncultured Clostridia bacterium | reverse complement strand
CCCCCCCCCACTGTCAATAGCATTTATGTAATTTTACTGAATTTTTGAAAAAATTTGCGGAAAATTAATCATATTTTCCGCCCTATCCGAATGTATCTTGTAATATCCGGCCAAATATGTTACAATATCGTTATAATACAAAAATAGCGAGGTTATGATTATGCTGAAAATCTTTCTGACCGGCGATAATCACATCGGGTTAAAATACGCAAGTCACAGCGCGGCGGAACAAATCCGCGCAAAAAGAACCGACGCGTTCCGCGGCATGGTCGAGGCCGCCAACGCGGAGGGCTGCGGCCTGTTTGTAATTGCCGGGGACATGTTCGAAAATACCTATTCCGTATCAAAGCGCGATATCGTGTCGCTGCTCGACATTCTTTCACATTTTAACGGCACCGCGGCCGTGCTGCCCGGGAACCACGATTATTATGACGAAACGTCAAAGCTATGGCAGTATTTCAACGAAGCGGTAAAGGAATACGACAACATTATGCCGCTTACCGAATACCGTCCGTATACGCTCTCCTGCGGCGACGACGACGCGGTGCTCTATCCGGCGCTGTGCACATCGCTCCACAGCGCGCCCGGCGAAAATAATCTCGGCTGGATCAAGAATGCGGATATCGTTCCCGGCAGCATTTACCGAATCGGCATAGCCCACGGCGCGGTCAAGGGCGAAACGATCGACAGCGAGGGCGAGTATTTCCTTATGACGCGGGACGAGCTTGAAAGCATACCCGTTGACGTATGGCTTATCGGTCATACTCACGTCCCGTTTCCGCGCGATTTAAAGGAGGATTCGTACACCTCCGGCGAACGCATATTTAACGCGGGCACTCATGTGCAGACCGACGTCTCATGCCGCACGCCCGGCGAATGCTTTATTATAGAGATCGACTCTGACAAAACCGTGCGCGCAAAAAAATTCGTGTCCGGCAATATCGGATTTTACCGAAAAAATATTGAGGTCCGCGCCGGCGGATTATCGCGTACGCTCATAAATGAGCTCGCCGGCATCGGCGATCGCTCCGTCGTGGATATAACCCTTACCGGTACCGTTTCGGACGATGAATACGAAAACCGCCGCGATATTATCGAAACGGCGCTGTCGCGGTTTATCGAAGGTACGTATAATGACAGCGCGCTGAGCAGGCTTATCACAAGCGAAATTATCGACGCCGAATTTCCGGAAACGTCGTTTTCCGCGAAGCTGCTTAAAGCGCTTCTCGATAATCCCATGGAGGCGCAGCTTACATATGAACTGCTCAAGGGCTTGAAGGAGGACAGATAACATGAAGATCAAAAGCATTTCATGCACGCAGTTTGCCGGTGTGCGCGACCGTGTCCTTGACCTCACGGACGGCATAAACGCCGTTTACGGCAAAAACGAAAGCGGAAAAAGCACCATTGTCAATCTTATCTCCCGGACTCTCTTTCAGAATCCCAAGCTTGACCGCAGAAAGGACAAGGACTTTTACGAAAACTTTTTCCCGTCCGCGAAACGAAATTCGTCGTTTACCGCGGACTGGGCGGACGGTAAAATTACGCTTGAAACGGAAAACGGCGTATACACGCTCGAAAAGGAATGGGGCGCCGACCCGCGCTGCAAGCTGTCCGCGCCCGACGGCACAGTCCGCGATAACACCGCGGTAAACGAGCTGCTTCGCGGCGTGCTCATATACGGTGAGGGTGTATATTCCGACGTGCTGTTTTCATCGCAGCGGAACGCCGATATTTCACTCATGTCGATTTTGGATCCCTCCAAGGCCACCGACGCGAAGCGTGAAATCACGAACGCGGTATCGCGGGCGTTCGCGGAAAGCGGCGGTATACCCATTGACAGTATCGAGCGGGAGATCAACGCGAAAATCAATGAAATCGCGGGCAATCATTGGGACGCCGAACGCGGCCGCCCCATGCGCAAGGCCGGGCGTTGGGCAAACGGCCTTGGCGAAATCCTCAAATCATATTACGCTATGGAGGACGCGAACGCCGTGCTCGAGGAGATTTCGGCGCTTGAAAACGCGGCCGACCGCGCCGCGGCGGACTATGCCGAAAAGGACGCGGACTTAAGCAGCGCCGACGACGCGTATAATAAATTCAGCGCGTTCGCAAGCCGTCTCGCACTGCGGAACGAACGCGTAAAAGCAGCCTCACGGCTCGACGCGGAGCTGAAAAAAATCACGGCCGCTCTTGAGAAATGGCCGGAAACCGCAAAAAAAGTAAAAAAAGCGAAGGAACTGGAAAAGGAGCTTGCCGACCGGAAAACGCTGGATATATACGAAACGGCGAAATCGCTCAGCGATACCATTGCAAAATTAAAGGCCTCTTCCGTAATATGCCCCGACGGCAATGAAATACTTGCCGTCCGAGCCTCACAGCGCAATTTTGACATTCTCTCCAACCGGCTTCGCGGCATGAACCTGAACGCGGCAATTAAAATGCTCGGCGATAACACAATAGAAATAACATCCATACGCACCGGCGAAAAATTTGATATTTCCGACAGCGTATCCATTACCGAAGCGGTGGATATCACCGTTCCCGGCGTTATGGAAATGCGGCTGTCGCCCGCCGGAACGGACACCGCCGAAATCTGCGCGCGGCTCGATGCGGAGCGCGCCGCAATTGAAGCGGTATACGCAAAATACGGCGTTAAAAGCATCGACGAACTGGAACGTCTCAGGGAAATTTACACCGCCAACCGAGCTAACATCACCGCCGCCTCCGGCAAACTCGATATGCTGCTCGGCGCGGACAGCTTCGATTCCGTAAAAAAACGGGCGGCCGGCATTAAAACCGAACCGCGTCCGGCCGACGTGATAGAACGCGATATTACCGCGCTTTGCGGCGGCTTGGAAATTGGGCGCTTCATCGCCGCGAACGAGACGACGCTTACGTCATACGCGGAGGAATACGGCAGCATCGACGGCCTGAAAACGGCGGTATCCGATACGCGGGCCGAGCTGTCCAAGGTCCGGGGCGCCGATCCCGGCGACGATATCCCCGCCGAATTTGCGGCCGTCGCCGATCCCGAGGCGCACCTTGCAAAGCTGCGGGATACTCTTGAATTAAAGCGGCGGCAGCGCGAGGACGCCCTTGCACAAAAGGCCGCCGCGTCAAGCAGGCTTGAGGGGTACAAGGACAGCGTCTCCTGCGACCCGGCCGCCGCCGCGGACGCGGCGAAGCGCGCGTTTGAGGAGCAGAAATCACTGCTTGCGCACTGGCTGCGTATCGCGGAGGTTTTTGCCGCCGAAAAGGAAAAGCTGAGCGAAAACCCCCTAAATACTCTGACGGCAAATTTCACGCGCTGTCTCGGCATTATTTCCGGCGGCCGCGTAGCGTCCGAATTTCCCGAAGACGATAAATTAAATATGCAAATATACAGCGACGACCGCCTTCTCGATTATCCCAAGCTTTCCGAGGGCACAAAGGAAACCGTATCTCTGGCCTTCCGCCTTGCGGTGCTGGATCATCTGTTCCCCGACGGCGGCGGAATAGCCGTGCTCGACGACCCGTTTGCCAATATGGACGCGGACCGCGCCGCGCGGTCGGTGGAGCTGATAAAGGATTTCGCGGCGCGGCATCAGATAATATTTCTCACCTGCCGTGAGGAATACCTCGGCGCGCTCGGCGGAAATATCATACGGCTTACATAAAACAGCCGTGAAACGTATGCGCAAAAATTCCGAATCGGTCACACAGCAAAACGGCATAGCGCTGCTATGCCGTTTTGTCATTCTCTGTTAAAAATCAATATTTATGTCTCTCCACATATGACGTATGCAGGAGCTTATGCGACCTTTCGCCGCCCGGTTCGCCGAAATATTCCTTATAAAGCATATCCATGACCGGGGTCTCGTGCGAGCGTCTGTATTCCAATGACGCGTCTTCATCGTAAAGAGCCTTCGCGCGGATCGTCTTGAGATCGACATAATTCTTCACGCTGTCGCTCTGGCAGGGCTGACCGCCGCCGTTTATGCAGCCGCCGGGACATGCCATGACCTCGATAAACTGATAATCCTTCTCGCCCGATTTAACGCTTTCGAGGATCTTTCTCGCGTTCGCGAGTCCCGACGCTACGGCAACCTTGATTGTCGTGCCGTTAACGGTGTATTCGGCCTCCTTGATGCCGTCCGTGCCGCGTACCTCGTTGAAATCAATAATATCGCAGTCGGGATCGAGCTTCTTTACGGCCGTTCTTAACGCCGCTTCCATAACGCCGCCCGTCGCGCCGAAGATCACGCCTCCGCCCGAGGCAGTCTCGAACGGATTATCGTATTCCTCCTTGTCAAGCTCGGCGAACTTGATACCCGCATTCTTGATCATATTGCCTAATTCGCGCGTTGTAAGCGATACGTCAACATCCTGGAAATCTCCGGTCTTGTTAACCTGCTCGCGCGTTACCTCGAACTTCTTCGCCGTACACGGAATCACACTGACTACGAAGATATCCTTCGGGTCGATGTTGTTCTTCTCCGCATAATACGACTTCAGAACCGCGCCGAACATCGCCTGCGGCGATTTGCAGGTCGAAAGGTTCGGGATAAATTCCGGATACTGATGCTCCACAAACTTGACCCAGCCGGGGCAGCAGCTTGTCATCATCGGCAATGTGCCGCCGTTCTGAACTCTGCCTAAAAATTCGTTTGCCTCCTCAACTATTGTAAGGTCGGCGGTCACATCCATGTTGAACACCTTGTCGAAGCCGAGCTGACGTATGGCCGAAACCATCTCGCCCTCGACGTTTGTGCCTATCGGCATGTCAAAGCATTCGCCCAGGGTCGCCTTTATCGACGGCGCGGTGAACGCGATAACATGCTTGTCGGGGTTGCCGAGTGCCTCCCATACGAGGTCAACATTCGTCTTTTCCCTCAGCGCGCCTACCGGGCACGCAACGATACACTGACCGCAGCCAACGCAGGTCGTCTCGCTCGCGCACTTCTCGAACGCGCCGTCGATATGCGTCTTATAGCCTCTGGCAATCGCGCCTATCGCGCCGATGCCCTGTACCTTGCTGCACGCGGCAACGCAGCGGCGGCAAAGTATACATTTATTGTTATCGCGCACGAGATACGGCGATACATCGTCAATATCATAGCGCGGAGCTTCGCTGCCGAAGCGAGTCTCGTCAACATTATAATCATTTGCCAGTCTTTGCAGCTCGCAGTTTGTGCTTCTCGAGCAGGACAAACATTTCTTGTTGTGGTTCGAGAGCAGCATTTCGATCGTCATCTTACGCGACGCTCTTACGGCCGGAGAATTTGTAAGAACCTCCATGCCCTCCGCTACCGGGTATACGCACGACGCCACAAGGCCGGGACGGCCTTTTATCTCAACAACGCAGACACGGCACGAAGCTATGCAGTTTATATCCTTTAAATAGCAAAGCGTGGGAATTTCAACGTTAACCTCCTTCGCCGCCTGGAGAATGGTATAATCTTCAGGCACCGTTACGCTTTTGCCGTTAATTTTTAATGTTACCATTTAACCTTCCTCCTTATTTCTTCACGATCGCGCCGAATTTACAGTTATTCATGCACATTCCGCACTTGATACATTTCTCTTTATCAATAACATGAGGCTCCTTGACCTTGCCCGAAATCGCGTTAACCGGGCAATTTCTCGCGCAAAGCGTGCAGCCCTTGCATTTTTCGGGAATGATCTCGTACGATGTAAGCTCCTTACATACGCCCGCCGGGCAGGTCTTATCCTTTACATGCGCCTCGTATTCGTCCATGAAGTAGCGCATTGTCGATACGACCGGATTTGAAGCTGTCTGTCCGAGCGCGCACAGCGACGTTGACTTCATATAAGCGCACAGCTCCTTGATCTTGTCAATATCCTCCGGCTCGCCCTTGCCGGACGTGATCTTATCGATAAGCTCGTAAAGTCTCTTTGTACCTATACGGCACGGCGTACATTTTCCGCACGATTCGTCAACGGTAAATTCGAGGAAGAACTTTGCGATATCGACCATACAGTTGTCCTCGTCCATTACGATAAGTCCGCCCGAACCCATCATAGATCCGAGGGCGATAAGGTTCTCGTAATCGATAGGAACGTCGATATGCTCCGCCGGAATACATCCGCCCGAAGGTCCGCCCGTCTGAGCGGCCTTGAACTTCTTGCCGTTCGGAACGCCGCCGCCGATCTCCTCGACGATTTCACGCAATGTCGTACCCATCGGGATCTCCACAAGACCTACGTTTGTGATCTTGCCGCCCAGCGCGAACACCTTTGTGCCCTTCGACGTTTCCGTACCCATGCTCGCGAACCAATCAGCGCCCTTGTTTATGATCTGCGCTATATTCGCGTATGTTTCAACGTTATTTAAAATAGTCGGCTTGCCGAACAGTCCCTTTACCGCGGGGAACGGCGGACGCGGACGCGGCTCGCCTCTGTGGCCCTCGATCGACGTCATAAGCGCCGTTTCCTCGCCGCATACGAACGCGCCCGCGCCGAGACGAAGCTCTATTTTAAAGCTGAAGTCCGTACCGAAAATATTGTCGCCCAATACGCCTAACTTTTCCGCCTGCTCAATAGCGATAAGCAGTCTCTTGACCGCGACCGGATACTCCGCGCGTACATATATATATCCCTGACTCGCGCCTATCGTATAACCCGCGATAGCCATAGCCTCAAGTACGCTGTGCGGGTCGCCCTCCAGAATACTTCTGTCCATGAACGCGCCCGGGTCGCCCTCGTCCGCGTTACAGCATACGTATTTCTGATCGCTTACCGAAGCCTTCGCGAACGCCCATTTACGTCCTGTCGGGAATCCGCCGCCGCCTCTGCCGCGCAGTCCCGAATCAAGCAGCGTCTGTATAACGTCGTCCGGCGTCATTTCGGTCAATACCTTTGCCAAAGCGCTGTAACCGCCGGTCGCTATGTATTCCTCGATATCCTCCGGGTCGATAACGCCGCAGTTACGAAGCGCGACACGGAGCTGCTTCTTGTAGAAATCCGTTTCGTCAAGCGATTTAATGCTTCCGTCCTCGCATACCGTCTGCTGATACAGCAAATGCTTTACCGGATTTCCGTTTATAAGGTGCTCCTCAACGATTTCGGGGATCGTCTCCGCCTTGACCGCGCTGTAGAACGTGCCCTCGGGATATACGATCATGATCGGGCCCAAAGCGCACAGACCGAAGCAGCCTGTCGTTACGATTTTAACGTCATTTTCAAGCTTGTGCTCCGCGATCTGCTCTCTTAACGCCGCCACGACGTTCTTGCAGCCTGACGACGTACAGCCAGTACCGCCGCACACAAGCACCTGATACTTATATCCCGATTCGTTCGGGGTATCGTCGTTGCGGTGATGACGTACCGCAACGAGCTTTTCCTTGCTCTTTCTTATATTCTCTAATTCCTGAATTGTCAGCATCTTACACCCTCCTGTCAGTCGCGGTATTTCGCCAAAATATCATCAAGCTCATCTACCGTCAGTCTGCCGTAAACATCCTCATCCACAAGCATTACCGGCGCAAGTCCGCACGCTCCGATGCATCTGGCCGAGTCAAGCGAGAATTTGCCGTCCGGCGTACATTCGCCGCATTTTATGCCGAGTCTCGCCTCAAGTCCTTCCATAATCTTATCCGCGCCCTTTACATAGCACGCGGTGCCCAGACAGACTGATATTCTGTGCTCGCCCTTGGGATTAAGCGAAAACTGAGAATAGAATGTCGCTACGCCGTAGACCTCGCTCAACGGCATATCAAGCGCGCGAGCCACCATTGTTTGTACCTCTATGGGCAGGTATCCGTAAATCTCCTGCGCCTTCTGGAGCGCCGGCATCAGAACGCCTCTCTCGTCCTTATTCGCTTCGATGAAAGACAACAATTCCTGCTCCTGCTCTTTCGTTCCCTTGAAGGGAACAGCCGGTTCTTTGTACATATTCTTTCCTCCTTCTTTGTGCCGCGTTCGCGTACGCGAAAACGGCATCCTTATACTGCAATATATTGTAACACGTTTTCCGCAATTTTCCTATTGTGGAATTTGTACCAATTTTATATCTTTTTTTGTGAAATTTTTCACAAATTCATTATACTACGCTTTTTTCTCTTTTTCAACAGAAAATTTAAGGCTAATGTGGAAGTGATTTATTTATCCCTCATACATAGGAAAATTTGTTTGCATTCACAATTTGTTTACAAAAAATTGATATATAAAAATTTGATATATTGGAAAAGATATGTTATAATACGATGGACACAAAACTTAACGGAGACAGGACAATGCTTATAGATTTTCACACGCATATATTTCCCGAAAGCATCGCGCCCCGGGCGATAGCGGCTCTTACCGAGGGAGTGCGGCGCGTCGAGGGCGTAGAAAACCGCCCGCATACCGACGCGACATATTCCGGACTTATAAGATCCATGGATGAAAACGGAGTCGATATAAGCGTCGCGATGCCGATAGTAACAAATCCGCAAAAACCCGGCGGCGTGAACAGATACGCCCAAACCGTGCGCGGGGGCCGCGTAATATCCTTCGGCAGCGTACACCCCATGCAGGAAAACGCTGTCGAGGCGGTGCACGAGCTGAAGCGGCGCGGCTTTATCGGCATAAAGCTGCATCCGGAATTTCAGCACTGCTATATCGATTCTCCCGAAAGCATGGCTGTGCTGCGGGCGGCCGAGGCCGACGGACTTCTCGTCATGCTCCACGCCGGGGCGGACATCGGCATGCCGCCGCCCGTCCACTGCGCTCCGGCGCGGCTTAAAAACGCGCTCGCCTCACTCGACGGCTCAAACATTATCGCCGCGCATATGGGCGGATGGCGCATGTGGGAGGACGCGTATGATTTGCTTGTGGGAACTCGTATTTACATGGACACGGCATTTATCGCCGATTATATCAATCCTGGCCTGTGCCTCGCGATAATCAAAAAGCACGGCTCGGATAAAATACTGTTCGGCTCGGATTCCCCTTGGGAAGTACCGTCGCATACACTGCGGTTCCTCAATACGCTCGGTCTTAACGCGGACGACATGGAAAAAATTACATACAGGAACGCCGAAAGACTGCTTGATCTGTAACAAATAGGAGATATGTCAACAAAACGCAACGGTTTTGTAACATAAAATACATATTACATAAAAACTAATTATGTTGACGGAAAACCATGAAAATGGTATAATATCTCATAATACGTACGGATATGACATTTCGGAGGATTTAATGAAGGTTAAGGTTAATGTAAAAAGATATTTCCAGGTGCTTGCTGTCGCACTTTCGGTGATCGTAGCGGCGGCGGCAATATGCATGGGGATAAATTACGACAGCTTCGACAATAACGGCGGCGGATTCGGCTCGGATATAATGCCGGACGTCGATAACGGAATTATAAATGTACTTGCGCTCGGTGTTGACGTAGAGGGATTAAGAACAGACGCGATGATGCTGTTCAGCTTCAATACCGGTACGAAGGAGATGAACATACTGACCATTCCGCGCGATACGAAAATGTACGTCGGGAACAGGTACCAGAAGGTAAACGCGGCTCACGCGTTTATGAAAAACGGCGAGATAGGCGGGCCGGAAGCGTCGGTCGAGGCGGTCCAGCGCGTTACGGGTATTCCGATCAATTACTACGCGGAATTTTCATTTGACGCGGTCGCTCACGTATTAAACATTCTCGGCCCTATCGAATTTACGATACCGGATTTATACAACGACGGCGTGGGCATGGTTTACGACGACCCGATACAAAGCCTGCATATCAACCTCCCGCCGGGCAAATACGGCGACGGCCCGGACTGCGATTATCCCGGCCTTAACGGATCTCAGGGCGTGCACCTGCTCCGCTACCGTCACGGCAACGCCGACGAAAACGGCAACTTCAACGGCTACACGAACGGAGATGAGGACAGAACAAAGGTGCAGCAGGAATTTATAAAGGCTGTAGTTGACCAAAAGCTCAATGCCGGCCTTATCATGAAGATCCCGGAGCTGTTCCAGGAAATAAGCTCCGAGATAAAGACTAACATCACATTCAGCGATATATTGAAATATGCCGGCAACCTGACGGGCGTAAGCAGTATGACAATGCACTCGTATTCGCTCCCCGGCTGGTTCAGCGAGGACGACTCAAACGGCGACGTATGGATCGTGGATATTCCCGCTACGCGTGATATGGTCCTAAATATTTTCGGCTACGATAATCTTAACATAACGATTAACGACCCCAACGGCCGCGATCCCGAGGACGTTTACGGCTATTGCTACGACGACTACGCGGGCAAGGAATTTAACGCGTATTTTGATAGTCTCGCCGATTATGTTACGGGTATTTCCGACAGCGAGAACATATCCTATTCCGAAATAGACAGTTATGACAGCGTAGGCGGTTCGGCGCAGGAAAACGACGGTACATACGGCCAGTCGGATGAGTATATTCAGGATGAGGGCATCGACTATGATTCCGGCGCGCAGGCGGATACGGGTTATGATTACTCCGGTAATACCGGCGGTGAAAGCATAGATTCTAGCGAAAGCATGGATTCCGGCGAAAGCATAGATTCCGGCGGGAGCGGATATTCCGGAAGTGAAGGCACCGATCCCGGCGGAGATTTTGCGGAAGGCGGCGGAGAAACGGATCCGTATGATACGGAAGCGTACAGTGAACCGATCGAGTAAAAAAATTCAAAAAAATCGGCAAAATTTTAAAAAAACGCTTGCATTTCCCCAAAACCTGTGCTATAATATAGAAGATTTTGAGTATGCTATTCAGAAAGAGTGGGTTTCCCACTCTTTCGTTCATATTGCAAAAAATTTGTACAGCGGCAAGGAGGATAAAAGTGGCGGACAATACAGCAAAAAAAGCGCTTGAGTTGTCGGAGGATACGGCAAAGCGTCTTGGGGTATACGTCGTGGACACAGAATATACAAAAAACGGCGACGGCACATACTCGCTCTGCTTTTACATCGACAAGGACGGCGGCATAGGCATTGACGACTGTGAGGAATTTTCAAAGGCGGTCGAAGAGGTGCTTGACAAGGAAAATATAATTGACAATAATTATATGCTTGAGGTAGCTTCCCCGGGCGCTGACAGAATTTTAAAAACCGAACGCGAGCTTAATTATTACGCCGGGCGCGGCGTTGACGTAAAGCTGTACGCGGCATTGGATGGCGTAAAGGAATTTACGGGCGTCCTAAAGGGCACGCGCGGCGGCGCGGCCGTTATCGAATACGGCGGACGGGAAATGGAGATCGCGCCGAAGCAAGCGGTTTATATAAGATTATCATTTAATTTTTAAGAAAAGGGGATAAAAATGAATAAGGAATTTTTGGAAGCTGTTACGGCGCTCTGCAAGGAAAAAGGACTTAGCGAGGATGTCGTAATCGACGCGCTTGAGGCGGCGCTCGTGGCGGCGTACAAGAAGAATTTTAACACATCTGCGGCGGTCGAGGTCAGGGTAGACCGCGAAACAGGCAAAATGAAAGTATTTATCCAAAAGGACGTCGTCGAGGAGGTAACAGACGACGATACGGAAATATCCTTAGAGGACGCGCGGTCGCTTGATTCGGATGCGGAAATCGGTTCTTCGGTGAAAATAGAGGCTCAAGCGCCAAAAACCTTCGGCCGAATAAGCGCGATGACGGCAAAGCAGGTTGTAATGCAGCGGATCCGTGAGGCGGAGCGCGGCATAATCTACAGCGAATACAACGAAAAAACAAACGATATAGTGTCAGGACGAGTAGAGCGCATTGACCGCGGCAATGTGTTCGTGGACATAGGCAAGCTCGAAGCGTATTTGCCGGTCAACGAACAGCCGCCGGGTGAGGAATACACGGTAGACGAGATAATCCGCTGCTATGTAAGCGAGGTTCGTAACGGTATACGCGGCACGAGCATATTATTATCACGAACACATCCGGGACTGGTACGGAAGCTGTTCGAAACGGAAGTCCCCGAAATCGCCGAAGGCATAGTCGAAATAAAAAGTGTGGCGCGCGAGGCGGGCTCGCGGACGAAAATAGCAGTCTTCTCAAAAGACCCCGACATAGACGCGCAGGGCGCGTGTATCGGGCCGAGAGGACTGCGCGTTCAGAATATCGGCGACGAGCTCCGCAATGAAAAAATCGATATAGTAAAATGGAGCGAGGATCCGGTGGAATATATAGCCGCCGCGCTTTCTCCGGCAAAGGTATTATCTACCGATTTAAACGAAGAGGAAATGACCGCGCATGTGACAGTGCCGGAGCATCAGCTTTCCTTGGCAATAGGCAGAGCGGGACAGAATGTACGGCTTGCGGCGAGACTCACGGGCTGGAAGATTGATATTTCCGCGCAGTAAACGGCAATCAGCCTGCCGCGGCAAAACGGAGTGATCAAAATGGGAAAACACACAGCGGTAAGAATGTGCGTAGCATGCAGGACGATGCGTCCGACCGACGAGCTTATACGGTTTGTCAGGGACTTCAAAACAGACGAAGTCATAATAGACGCGGACAAGGAGCACTTCGGACGCGGCGCTTATATATGCCGCAGCGCCGAATGCGTAAAGCTTGCCGCAAAAAAGCGGGGACTTGAACGTCATTTCAAGCGCCGCGTATCCGCCCAGATATACGCCGCGGCGGAAGAACGGATATAGGGGAAACCAATCGTGGGTGAAACGACCGGAAAGGATGATGATTTTATGGCAGATAAGGGTATAAAGCTTAATGAAATATCAAAGAGTATAAAGGTAGCGAATAAGGAGATTATCGCGAAGATGGCCGAATACGGCGTCGCGATAAAGGGTCCGTCAAGCATAGTATCCGACGAGGACGCCGGACTTATTTTCGATGTGTTTACGCAGGTATATTCGTTCAGTGAGGCGGATATAATCAAGGAACGCGAAGCCGCGTTAAAAGCGAAGGCGGCCGCCGAAAGCGCCGCGTTAAAAGCCGGCGCGGAGGAGAAGTCAGACAATGAAAAGGCCGGCGCGGAAAAAGCCGGCGAAAAAAAGGCCGGCGGAGAAAAGGCCGGTACAAAGGACGCCAAACCCGCAAAAGCCAAGGGAGAGCAAACGGTCAAGGAAGCGTCCGGAAGCTCGCCAAAGAAAGCAAAATCGGAAAAGGCGGCTGTAAAAGCCGACGCAAAGCCGGAGAAAAAAGCGGAAGCAAAGCCGGAAAAGCCGCAGCCGAAGCCGGAGAAGCCGGCCGTAAAGGCTGACGCGAAGCCGGAGAGAAAACGCCCGGCAAAAGAAATAAAGAAGCAGGCAAAGAAGCAGGGCGGCAAAAAGATCGATTTGAGCGGCGTGGATCGCACGAACACCGAGGAGGAGTATATCGTAAAGGCCGGCGACAGAAAACAGCGCCACGTCGATACGCGTCAATCCACGGTAGACATGAAAAAGATAGAATCGCGCCAGCGCATCGAGGACGATTTAATGCCCGCCAACATACGCGTGGAAAACGGCAGGGGCAAAAAACGCCGTCAGTCAAAGCGCGAGCAGGAGAACAACAGGAAAAACGACCGCCGCAAGGCGAAGCAGCCTATTAAAAAGGTCGTTACCGAGATAGAGCTGCCCGAAACGATCACCGTTTCCGAATTTGCGTCAAAGATGGCCAAAACCGGCGCGGAGGTTATCATGAAGCTTATGGGACTTGGCGTTATGGCGACAATGAACCAGTCGATAGACTTCGATACCGCGATGCTTGTCGCGGACGAATTTGGCATAAAAGCGACGCAGGAGGTCGTTGTAACAAAAGAGGAAATGCTTTTGCAGGACTCCGAGGCAACGGACAAGGAGGAGGATCTTGTTCCGCGTCCGCCGGTCGTGGTTGTAATGGGCCACGTCGACCACGGCAAGACGTCGCTTCTCGACGCGATACGTCATACGAGCGTCGTATCGGACGAGGCTGGCGGAATCACACAGCATATCGGCGCGTACAGCGTAAAATTGAACGATCGCCGTATCACCTTCCTCGATACGCCGGGTCATGAGGCGTTCACGACAATGCGCGCGCGCGGCGCTCAGGTAACGGACGTGGCGATACTCGTTGTCGCTGCGGACGACGGTATTATGCCGCAGACGGTCGAGGCGATTAACCATGCCAAGGCCGCCGGAGTCACGATAGTCGTGGCGATAAATAAAATCGACAAACCCGGCGCGAACCCGGAAATGGTAAAGCAGATGCTTACCGAGCACGGTCTTGTTCCTGAGGAATGGGGCGGAGACACGGTTTGCGTAGAAATATCGGCAAAGAAAAAAATCAATATAGACGGACTTCTTGAAATGGTACTGCTCGTCGCGGATTTACAGGAATTAAGGGCAAACCCGAACCGCGAGGCGAAGGGTACGGTAATCGAGGCGAGAGTCGATAAGGGACGCGGCCCTGTCGCTACGGTGCTTATCCAAAACGGTACGCTGAATGTCGGCGACCATGTGATCGCGGGTACGGCTACCGGCCGCGTAAGAGCGATGGTAAACGACAAGGGCAGACGCGTAAAGACGGCCGGGCCGTCAACGCCTGTCGAAATCATAGGCCTGAGCGAAGCGCCGGCGGGCGGCGATCAGTTTATCGTTATCAAGGACGAGAAGCTCGCGCGCGAGGTCGCGGCGCAGAGAAAGCAGGAGCAGCAGGAGGAACGCTTTAACAGCGTAGTCAAGGTAAATCTTGATAACCTGTTCTCACAGATCGACGCGGGAAACATGAAGGAATTAAATATCATCGTAAAGGCGGATGTTCAAGGCAGCGTGGAGGCTGTAAAGCAATCGCTTGAAAAGCTTTCAAACGACGAGGTGCGGGTATCCGTTATCCATGGCGGAGTAGGCGCGGTAAACGAGTCGGATGTAATGCTTGCCAACGCGTCCAACGCGATAATCGTCGGCTTCAACGTACGTCCCGACGCGGGCGCGGTAGCGTCGGCGGAGCAGCAGGAGGTAGATATTCGCCTCTACCGCGTAATATATCAGGCGATAGAGGAAATAGAAACGGCAATGAAGGGCATGCTCGAACCGGAATTTAAGGAGGTCGTATTAGGCTACGCTGATGTGCGCGAAACATTTAAGGTATCGTCCGTCGGCACGATCGCGGGTTGTTACGTAACGCAGGGCAAGATAACCAGAAACGCGCAGCTGCGCGTTGTCCGTGACGGTATAATAATCCACGAGGGCAGGGTTGGTTCCCTTAAGCGTTTCAAGGACGACGCGAAGGAGGTTTCGGAGAACTTTGAATGCGGCCTGAGCATCGAAGGCTTCAACGATATCAAGGAAGGCGACGTTATAGAATGCTTTACGATGGAGGAAGTCGAGAGGAAGTAAATGGCAAGAATCGATAAAATAAATGAAGAGGTCCGCCGCGAGCTGGCGGATATCATACGAAGCTTAAAGGATACGAGAATACCGATGATGACGAGCGTTGTGGCGGTACGCGTCACAAACGACTTGCGGTACGCCAAAGCGTATATTTCCGTGATGGGCGATGAGCAGACGCAAAAACGCGCTCTTGAGGGTTTAAAATCGGCGGCGGGATATGTGCGCCGCGAGATAGGCAAACGTATCGATTTGCGCTGCACGCCCGAATTTATATTTGAGCTTGACCGCTCGATAGAGCACGGCGCGCATATCGAGGCGCTCCTTAAATCGGTAAGAAATGATGAGGAAACATAATGGATGCTGTTATAGAAAAGCTTAAAAACGCACGATCCGCCGCCGTGCTCACCCATATAAACGAGGACCCCGACGCGCTCGGCTCGGCGTTTGCGCTGTGTCATGTGCTGCGCGGTATGGGCAAAACGGCGGTGTGCTATGTAAGCGAAAAGCCGCAGGAGCGGCATAAATTTATCGGTGGCGATTATGTTATATACGACAAGGACAAAACATATGAGCATGATTTGTGCGTTTGCGTTGACTGCGGCGATATGAAGCGGCTCGGCGACAGGATCAAGCTGTTCAAAAGCATCTGCAGCACCGCCAATATCGACCATCACCGTACAAATACGCTGTTCGCGGACGCGAACTACGTCGAAGGCGAAACATCGTCCACAGGCGAGATACTGTTTAAAATATTTGAGAAAATGGGCGCGGCGCTCGACGATACAGCCGCGCGGTACCTTTATACCGCGATATGCTCGGATACCGGCTGCTTTAAATACAGCAGCGTAACACCGGATACATTCCGTATCGCGGCGCGGCTTATCGGCTATAATTTCGATTTCGCCGAAATAGCGCGGCTGCTGTTCGATACGGATGATCTGAACGTAACGCGGTTCAAGGCGGCGTTAATGGACAGCGTGGAATCGTATGCCGGCGGAAAAATAAGCCTTGTGCGCATGACGGCGGATATGTACGAAAAATACAGCGTACCGGAAACGGAAGCGCCAAACGGCGTGGAGATCCCGCGCCGCATAGAGGGCACTCAAATCGCGGTATGCGTTAAGGAAAAGCATAACAGGATCGAAGTAAGCCTGCGCTCCAACGGGCGCGCGGACGTGTCGGCGATCGCGGAAGGCTTCGGCGGCGGCGGGCACCGCGCGGCGGCAGGCTATAAAATTACGGGCAAAACCATGGATGAGGCGGCGCGCGCGGTAATCGCCGCGTGCGAGAACGCGGTTACGGCGCTATGACGTGTATGAACGGTATTATTGTTCTCGACAAGCCCAAGGGCAAAACCTCGCATGATATGGTATATTTCATGCGCCGTCTGACGGGTGTGAAAAGGATCGGCCATACCGGCACGCTCGACCCGGACGCGACGGGCGTTTTGCCGATATGTATCGGCAGCGCGACAAAGGCGGCGGATATGATGACCTTATCCGATAAGCGCTACCGCGCTAAATTTATCCTCGGCAAAACGACAGATACACAGGATATTTCCGGGAAGATCCTGTCGGAAAGCGATGTTAATTGCGGCAATGATGAAATACGCGCGGCAATAATGTCATTTTTAGGTGAATATGACCAGCTGCCGCCGATGTACAGCGCGATAAAGCAAAACGGCAGAAAACTGTACGAGCTTGCGCGCGAGGGCAAAACCGCCGAAAGACAGCCGCGGCGCGTGGAAATAAAGGAAATCGAAATTTTAAGCCTCGGCATTGAAACGGAATTTGAGGTTTTATGCTCGAAGGGCACATATATTCGCACGCTTTGCGCGGATATAGGCGAAAAACTCGGAGTCGGCGCGTGTATGACCGATTTAAGGCGGCTGCAAACGGGGCAATTCACGGAGGATGACAGCTATACGTGCGATGAGCTGCTGCGAATGAAGGATGAGGACAGGTTATCCGACGCGCTTATACGCGTAGATAAGCTGTTTTCGGATTATGAGGCTATCCATCTCACGCCGAATCAGACAAAAAGCGTAAAAAACGGCGTGCTGATGACATATCACAAGCCCGACGGATTTTACCGGGTCTACGATAACGACGGGAATTTTATATGCGTCGGCAGTGCCGCCGGGGAAAAGCTTAAGGTATACAAGTCATTCTGGACATAAAGAAGGAGGCGGCGCGTTGAAGATCATTCACGCCGAAAAAGAAGCCGATTACGTACAGACCGCCGTCGCGCTCGGCAATTTCGACGGTTTACATATCGCGCATATGAAAATCATACGCGACTGTATCGCGACGGCGGAAAAGCGCGGCATACAAAGCGGTGTACTGCTGTTTGAGGAAAACACGAAATCCGTCGCGGGGCGCGGAAAAGTCGAGCTTATCACGACTAATGACCAAAAATTAAAGCTGTTGAGCCGTGAAAATCTCGATTTCGTGTACGTACGGCAATTCACAGAGGAATTTATGAAAAAGTCGCCGGAGGAATTTGTTCGGCTGCTCGTAAAAAACCTCAAGGTGAAAATCGTATGCGTCGGCTATGATTACCGGTTCGGGCACAAGGCGGCGGGCGATGTTAACACGCTGCGTGAATTAGGTGAAAAATACGGATTTGAGGTAATCGTGACCGATAAGATCACGATTGACGGCGAAACGGTATCGAGCACGCTTATACGCTCTCTTGTAAGGAACGGGCGCGTGGACGACGCGGTAAAATTTCTCGGACGCAGATATACCATATCCGGCGAGGTCGTTTACGGAAAGCAGAACGGCACTAAAATGGGTCTGCCGACCGCGAATGTAGATTACGATTCCGATATGGTTCTGCCGCGCGAGGGCGTGTACGCCGGGATTACCGAGGTTGACGGCCGGCGTTATGTAAGCGTCGTAAACGTGGGCAAAAATATCACGTTCGGCGCGAAAAGGGTTACTGTTGAAAGCCATTTGATCGATTTCAGCGGAAATATTTACGGAAAAAATATAAACGTGCTGTTTGTAAAGCGTCTGCGCGGCGATATCAAATTTACGAACGCAGACGAGCTGAAGCGGCAGATCAATAAGGATATAGCAAAAGCGAAAAATATGAATATCGCGCTGTTATAAGCCAACGGCTTACGAGCGCGCGGCAACGGGGAGGAATTTTTATGTTTAGTGCTGTAATATTAGCGGCCGGCATGGGCACGCGGATGAAGTCGGAAATGCCCAAGGTCATACATAAGGTCTGCGGCAAGCCGCTTGCCAAATGGGTGATCGACGCGGCGAAGGACGCGGGAGCAAACGCGGTGCTGACGATCACGGGGCATAAGTCCGACATGGTCCGCGAAACGCTTTCGGATGCGAGCGAATACGCCCTGCAGGCGGAGCAAAAAGGCACTGGCCATGCGGTTATGCAGGCCGCGGATTTTATAAAAAATCATAAGGGCAGCGTCGTTATTTTAAACGGCGATACCCCGCTCATCACCGCCGATACGATAACTAAGGCGATTGAATACCACGCGGCGCGGGGAAACAGCGCGACGGTAATAACGGCGGTTCTCGGCGATGCGGCGGGCTACGGCAGGATCGTACGCGGAGCGGACGGCGGAGTATTAAAAATCGTAGAGCATAAGGACGCGACAGACGAGGAAAGAAAAATAAACGAGATTAATTCGGGCATGTACGTGTTTGAGTCTGATGCGCTCATTTCCGCGCTCGAACGGCTTACGCCAAATAACGCGCAGGGTGAGTATTACCTTACCGACACGCTTGAAATACTGCTTAAAGACGGTCAAAAAATAGGCGCTTACGCCATTGCGGACAACGATGAAATACGCGGTATAAACGACCGTGTCCAGCTCTGTGAGGCGGAAAGGATCATGCAAAGCCGCATAAACGCCGCGCATATGAAAAACGGCGTAACGATGCGTATCCCGGAGAGTATTTATATCGAGGCGGACGTAGAAATCGGAAACGATACCGAAATCGGCTCCGGCGTTACGATTAAATCGGGCACGAAAATCGGGTCGAACTGCGTGATCGGCCAGGGCAGTACGCTTGACAGAGCGGTGATCCACGATAATGTTGAGATTTTAAACTCCGTGATTATCAATTCGGAAATCGACGAGTACACAAAGGTCGGCCCGTTCGCGTATGTGCGCCCCGACTGCAGAGTCGGCAGGGACGTTAAGGTCGGCGATTTCGTGGAGCTTAAAAATTCGGTGATCGGCGACGGCACAAAAATTTCGCACCTTACATATATCGGCGACAGCGACGTCGGTAAAAACGTCAACTTCGGCTGCGGCACGGTGACGTGCAATTACGACGGCAAAAAGAAGTACCGCACTGTGATAGGCGATAACTGCTTCGTCGGCTGTAATACCAATTTTGTGTCCCCGATCCACGTCGGCGACGGCGCGTATATCGCGGCGGGCTCGACAATTACCGAGGATATCCCCGATAATTCGCTCGCAATAGCGAGGGAGCGCCAGGTGAATAAGGAACACTGGAGCGATAAACGGGATAAATAAAACGACGGGCTGTTGCGAAACAGCCCATTTATAACGATAAATTTATGTTTATCGGGCAATCGCATACGGAAACTCTATCCCCGTAGGGGCGGTCATTGGCCGCCCGCCGGGGGCCATACGACGTTACGGAACACGGGCGGGATTTGGGCATCCCGCCCTACGGAATAATGGATTCCCATTAACGTATGTGGTGAGTATATCCGTAGGGGCGAACCGGGTTCGCCCGGATTCCGTAACCCAATATGGCATGCGGCGGGTGTTAGCCTCCCTTGTCAAAGGGAGGTGGCATTTGCGACTGTAAGGAGCAAATGACGGAGGGATTCTTTTTTACAGAATACTGCATATTTAAGCGATTTATTGTAATTGCGGAATCCCCTCGCCAACTTCGTTGGCCCTCTCCCCTTTAACAAGGGGCGCAAGCAGAG
>CANQYQ010000025.1 GCA_947628155.1 uncultured Clostridia bacterium | reverse complement strand
ATCCACAGCGTCTATAACAGTATAGCATATATCCATAAAAATGGATATTTAAACTATGATTATATAATACAAGGAGGTACTATACCATGAAAAGAAAGAAGCTTTTAGCAATCATGTGCGCGGCGGCGCTTGCCGCCGGCTGCGCGGCGGGCGTATCGGCGGAGGAAATCAGTCCGACGGCGGCCGAAGGAGGAGGGCAGACTGCACCGGCGAATATCGCCATTTATAATTATACGTCAGATCTGTCAATCAGCGGAGGCATAGCAAGATGTGAAGGAATAACATATGTGCAGTCGGGCTACACAGCCTCGACCTATGTCGAGCTGCAGGTAAGCGACGGCAGCTGGCGCACAGTCGCGACCTGGTCGGGCGGAACAAGCGCGGGTGGAAGCTATTACGTCTCGGGCGGCAGCTACCGCGTAAGAACCACTCACAGAGCGTATCAAAACGGCTCTTTGGTCGAAACTGTTTACAGTTACGACTATTAATCTCGTATATTTTACGGATTTGCCGGCGGAGTACACAAGCAATATCAAGCTGAAGCGGGGCAGCCGCTATGATCATGGATGTTAAAAGGATATTACAGCTTGCGGAAAAGCATTGACAAGGCCGAAAATATAAAATATAATTATAGAAAGGGGTTTTCAAAAATGAAAACATCAAAGAAAATCTTTGCCGCCGTGTTAGCGGCAGCGACAGCAGTGTCCGCAATGGGAGTTACAGTATTTGCGGAGGAGAAACCGGAGATAGGTTCATATGCAAAGACCGATGATTATATCATATCGGTACTTGATGAGAATCTTGACATGGTATATTACGATAGGGAAGATGTGGAAGCGTTGGATGGAAAGATCGACGGCGTGTTCGGCACGGTTTATGTCAACCTTAATCCCGAATCCAAGCTCTCAGGGGTAATGCCTATTTTTCAGGGCGATATCAATCTGACAAGAGTTCCGACAAGCTCGCATTCTATGGCCAATGAAACGGATTACTTTGGCAGGTTTGGCGGTTACGATGGCACACGCTATTCTAATTACCGTCTTACTGACTTGAGCGGCAACTGGCGTTTCGCGCTTGAAACCTTTTCGTCTTTGGCAGCAGGACAGTCCGTACAATCGGTATTTTGGATTAACGCAAATCTTTCCGGAGTGTCTAGAGATTATGATTTCGCTACGTTAAATTTGTATCAGGATGAGCAATTGATAGATACTACTATTAGATTCAACACCCCAATTAATTACGGGTACATCTCTGTTGCAACGAGCTTCAATGCGCCGCACGGTATATGCTATTTGGAAAAATAATTATATTAGGAGGTTATTAATATGAAAAGGGTAATCAGAGGTCTATCAATACTTTTAATGGCGGCCATGCCGTTAAGTTCCGTGTCTGCGGAGGAAATTAAGTTCGTCAACGTTACGAGCTCCGAGTCGGGAATAGAATGGATTTATTTGTCTACCGATGTTTCAGAATCGGGGCAGGACAAACAGCATGTCGAGTTTCCCGATGCGCAGCCGTATATCGATGAGAACAATCGTACGCAAGTGCCTGTACGCGCGTTAGCAGAGGCTATGGGCGCGGCGGTGGACTGGGATGAAGCGTCGCAGACAGTTACAATAAATGATGGCAACACATCCGTGTCGCTTGTTATAGGGTCGGATGTTATTACGGCGAACGGAGAGGAAACAAAAATGGATACCGCCGCCGTGATTAAAGATGACCGTACATATGTGCCGATAAGATTCGTTTCGGAAGCTATGGGATATTTTGTGAGCAACTATCGCAAGTTCGGAACTCATGCCATAATAAATTCGGATCTTGCTGACATTGACGATGTCGAAATTACGGTAGACGGACAATCGGTTTTCGCCGATACCTACAGAAAGTACGACAAATACACGGGTGATGAAATTCCCGCTGATATTCTCGCTAAATTTGACGGCGTAAGCTATGACGAAACGGACGCGGAGGTCGTTGACTTATCGGCCGGCGGAATGAGAGACAAGCTGATTATTTCCCCGGATGGCGAGACTTTCCCGACAACAAGATATTTCAAGGGAACAAAGGACGTTTATATAAGATTAACCCCGGATGAAGGCAACACGGCGTCAAGCCTGACGGCCGTATTCGCTAATTATAATCGTCCGTATGCGCCGTATGAACAAATTGTCACAAATGAGGTTACAGTTTTGCATTATAAAGACGTTGACCCGGATATTCAGTGCAATTTTTGGCTAGACAACGACTATAAAGCCGAAAACGGTATTACGGTTGAGGTTATAGGGGAATAGTCTTGGCGTATATGACTAAGAAAGAATATCAATATACAATGAAAGGACTGATATAATGAAAGTAAAAGGTTTAATCGCAGCCGCTTTGTCGGTGGCGATGTGTGTACCGTGCTTCGGCACGGTACACGCCACGGCGGATATGCACCAAGAGGTTGCGGAAAAATATACCGATGAATACGGAGCCCAGTATAAGTATTATTATATCCATGATGATGACGGCAACGAGGGCATTGAGCTTTGGTATTTAGGCGGACCTGTTATAGATTTGATCATTCCTGACGAAATTGAAAGTGAAAATATCGACGCGCTGCCTGTAATCGCATTCTACGGCGCAGGTTCAACAACCAGGGATATTGTAGAATCGATAACCGTACCCGAAAGCTGTAAGATAATAGGCGGATGTGAAAACTACAAATCATTAAAAACCGTAACGGCGAAGGGTCGGCTTGATGGGCTTGGCAGTTTCCGCAACTGCGAAAAGCTTGAGACGGTAAAGGCTAAAGGTGTGAAAGTAATCGCTACAGGAGCTTTTGAAAGCTGCAAATCTCTTAAATCAGTCGGTTCTCTGGACGGACTCGTAACAATTGGACCGTCCGCATTTGATGGTTCCGGGATCGAGCGCATTGACCTTCCCGATACTTTGCAGACTATAGGAAAGTCGGCGTTTAGAGATACAAAAAATTTAAAAAGCGTGGTGATCCCGGCAAGTGTTACATCCTTACCGTTTGGAGTGTTTCAACATAGTGGTATTGAGCAGGTCGAATTTAAAGGAGCAATACAACTGGGAAGGGGTGTTTTCGACGGCTGTAAAAATCTGCGGACGGTCAAGGGCATTACGCGGGATCAGATCGTGGATAACTGGGGCACGTTTTATGGCACCCCGATACAAAATGAGCAGTGCGACGGCGGCAGTCCGTTTGTCGCAAATTCGCGGGGATATATGGCGGGTTATGTAGGCGATGATACGGAGATCGTAATTCCCGATACGGTTAAAACCATAGGCGAGCTCGCGTTCGCGGGACTGCCGATAACGAGCGTTCAAATCCCGGCGTCGGTTACAAAAATCGAGGATAAGGCATTTTATAACTGTTCTCAATTGCGCGAGATCACCATACCGCCAAACGTGACATGGATTGGCGCGATGGCATTTTCGGATTGCCGCGGCTTGAAAAACATAACGTTTGAACCGGCGGATACAAAGCTTACGTTAGGGGCGTTCGCGTTCCAGCATACGGCGGTCACGGAGGATACGTTTAAGCCCAACGGCAGAAGCTACAGCCATTCTGTTTCGGTATTTAAAAATACCGCGCTTGACCCGGATTATTTTGACCTTGAGGCGACGGAAAGTCCTGAGGCGACGGAAAAGCCTGAGACGACGAAAAAGCCTGAGGCGACGGAAGAACCGGAAGCGACGGAAAAGCCTGAGGCGACGGAAAAACCGGAAGAGACGCCGGGCAAAGCGGCGGTAACTCCCGCGCCGGCTAAAGAGTTGACGGTGAAATCCAACGGCGGAAATATTGAGATAGCGATCGACGGCGATACGGTGGAGTTCCCCGACGCGCAGCCGTTTATCGATGATAACGACCGCACGCAGATACCGGTGCGCGCGGTGACGGAGGCGCTGGGAGCGTCGGTCGATTGGAACGGAGAAAGCAGGCTTGTCAGCGTTAGCGGCGCGGATACGGCAATTTCGCTTACAATCGGCTCCGATGTAATGATGGTCAACAATGTGCCTGTGAGGATGGATACCGCCGCCATGATCAAGGATGACAGGACATATGTGCCGCTTCGTTATGTTTCGGAGGCGATGGGTATGACGGTTATATGGGAATAACGGTTATACGAAAGGTTAGTTAGGATAAAGGAATATAATATGTACGGAATAAAAAATCGGCATAGCCAAAAGCTATGCCGATTTTCGTGTTTTTTAATTAAATCCGAGATTGCGTTCGAGTACCTTGTACAGTCTGTTCACCGACGTGACCGCCTGCAGTACGGTATAGTCATCCTTTGGCAGGAAATATCCGTCCGAGCCGTTCATTATGCTCTGTTCGCTCACCCACGCGGCATATATTTTCGCCCATTGCGAAATATTTGAGGTGTCGGCAAACCGCAGGGTGCTGTATGTTTTGATATACATAAACTGTTCGGCCGTGCGCGTCAGAAGCGCCGCCGCTTCCTCGCGGGTAATCGCGCCGTCGGGGTCAAAATTGCCGCCGTCCTTGCCGGATACTATACCGAGCGCGTTCAGCATGCAAATCGAGGGATCGCGGCCCTCACAGTCCGCAAACGCGTTGAGGTAGTATATTTTGCCGCGGTCATAGAGGTAATCCTCCAGAGTTCCGTAATTGCCTACAACGCTTATCAGCCGCCCGAGCAGAATGCAGAATTCCTCGCGCGAGATGTAATTGCCGTATTTTTTTGAAAGCTCGTACGGGAGAAGATTGTGCTCCGCCGCTTCCTTTATGGGCGTGTGCGCCCATGCGTCCGCCGGCAGCGCGAGAAAATCATTCGCCGTGGAACGGTATAAGTCGTCGCCCTGTTTCTTTTCGGCCGCGTCCTGATACATCGTTTCGATGTTTGTCAGGTATACCATGTCCTCCTTGCTTTGAGCGCAATAGCATATGTAATTCGCGCTCCCGTAAAGCCCCAGCTCTATGCCGGAATTGACGTAGTAGCTCTTAGTTCCCTCTTGTGTCGTAAGATTTAACGCTGTGCCGCGAAACGGCATGGGGTTTACGCCGCGTGTGAGCGTCATGCCCTTCATATTATCATACAGCGTTTCGATCTCGGCGCGTGTCAGCTCAATATATTGCCTGTCGGCATAATTCGAGATCGTCGCGCTGATAATATCGTCGGACGCGAATATACCGAACGCTTCATCGAGCGGCATAGTTTCGGGCAAATCCACTACGTTATACGCATGCGCCGCCGCCATCGGCATGATGAACGCCGCGAACGCCGCCGCGATTACAGTAAAAAATCGTTTAATCATAATCACTCCCTTTACAGCGCGCAGTATTGCGCCATGTATCGCTCCATATTGCCGAGTACTTTGCCGTAACCGCCGTCGGCCTTCAGGTACTCGTAAATATCCTCGACCGTTACGATCGCGTGAACGCTTATCCCAAATTCATCGCAGACCTCCATAACCGCTGTCTTACCCGGAGTCTGACCAATCTCGCAGCGGTTTACGGAAATGAACATATCCGGTATCGTTACCTTCGCCGCGCCCGTCAGGATCGGTATTGTCTCGCGAACCGCCGTTCCGGCTGTTATAACATCCTCGATTATTATGACGCGGTCGCCGTCGGCGGGTTTATATCCTACAAGCGAACCGCCTTCGCCATGATCCTTTTCCTCCTTGCGATTGAAAAAATACGGCTTGTCGATCCCGTATTCGTTGTAGAGCGCCGCCGCCGTTGCCGCGGCAAGCGGGATGCCCTTGTATGCGGGCCCGAACATGCAGTCGAAATCGCCGCCGGTCGTCTCTTTTATCAAGGCCGCGTAGAATTTCGACAGCTTCGCGATCTGCGCGCCTGTCCTATAATTTCCCGTGTTTACGAAATACGGCGTATTTCTGCCGCTTTTTGTAACAAAATCCCCGAATTTGAGCACATCGGCGCTCATCATAAATTCGATAAATTCCTTTTTCGCCTGTGTAAGCATAATTATCCTCCTTTAGTGGTTATCGGTTAGTCCCTGAAATATAAATCCCGAAGCTTTTTTAGGACACGCCGTTCTATTCTTGAGACCTGCATCTGTGAAACGCCCATTTTTTCGGCGATCTCCTTTTGACTCATCTCCCGCGAATAGCGATACGCGATAAAATCACGCTCCGCGCTTGTCAGGCAATTGAGCGCGTAGTCTATAAAATCCTTATTTTCGAGCATAAGGAAATTTTTGTCCTCGACGCCAAGTACGTTCGCGAGATTGAGCGCGCCGTCGGCGTGAGCCTCCTGCTCCAGCGACCGTATAAACGACCCGTCGCCAAGCGCGGCGGCCTCAGCCACTATGTGCTCGGGCAGATTTAATATACGCGCGATCTCCTTTATATCCGGCTCGCCGTCGCCGCAGCGCGAACGCCTGATTTGCTCCGCCTTGTAGAATATTTCGTAAAGCCGGCGCGGGATTTTAATGAAAAATCCTCTGTCGCGGAAGTATTTTCGTATCTCGCCGAGCACTGTCGGCGTCGCGAAGGTCGCGAACCGGACGCCCCTGTCGGGGTCAAAGCGGTCAACCGCGTGAATTATACCCATGCACGCGACCTGATATATATCGTCGTACTCCACGCCGCGGTTCACAAACCGCCGCGAAAGGATTTCCGCTATGTAGGTGTATGATTCAATGATATTGTTCCGCAGCTCCTTGTTGTGCGTACGCTTGTATTCGGAAAACAGCTCGTACTCATCAAGACCCGTATCCGGCTTTTTAAGCGCCACCGTAACCGCCTCCTGTTCTTGTCATTTGATTGTCAAAAATCGCCGCTTATTCGCTTGGATCCGGTCATTCACTTATCAGCGCGTTAGCAAGCTTTTTTGCGTTTTCAAATTTATCCGCGAATTTCCCTTTATCGTCCCGGTAATTTATCCGCAGCGCGAGATACAAATCATCGGTGTTTATACCGATATCCTTGATTTTCGGGTTGTTTGCCAGCGATACCGCATACGGTACGCCGTCCTTGGTATAGAGCTTGTCCTCGGATGGCATTGTCTCTGCCCATTCGTTTACGGGTACGTAAATTTCCGACGCGCTTTCGCGCGAAATCATCATATCCGCCTCGGATTTGTCGTACATGAACAGAAATGTCTCGCCGCGCTGAAACTGTAAATCCAGCTTCATCTGCATATTGTAGTCCATTTCCTCCATGCCCGGTTCATCGGAAAAATTAACCTGCTGGAAAAAGACCTTTTGCTCGCCGTCGCCTGTTACATCGTCCACGTATCGCTCCATGCCCAGAGGTATTTCCTCAAGCTGGTTCTGTGAAAATACTACGTGCCCGGCGTAAATTATTTCCGAATCATACTGCGGACGGTGCGTACATTGATACAGCGTGACCGCGATAAACGCGATGACCGCCAGCGGCCCGATGATATGCCACTTGTAATATGTCCATACATACCCGAACCATGCACCCGTGAATTTGGGCGGTATCGTTCCGTATTTCTCTGCCATAATCCGCTCCTTTAACGTGTTTTTGACTGATATCAATTACATTATAACATATATCAGGTAAAAATTCAAGGCCTTTGTGAAGGAATTGGACAAACAGGTTGATTGCAAGAAGGCGAATAGTAAAATGTCAGTACGGCTATGGCGTAAGCATGGGAAAGTAGATAACAGCCATGCGGATAAAACGGCCGCGTATAAGAAATAGTATAAGGCTTTTTGCGGGATTTTATCTTCGGAGGAAACCGCGGATAAAAATAATGAGATATTCACATAATAGTCACAAGAGAATCACAAAAGAGGATAAGGTATTAAATCAATCTGTCCGCGCGGGTATTTTTGATACGGATCAAAATCCTTCGCGGACAAAAATTCCGCGCCCCGACGGCCCGCGGCGGGAGCGTAAAATCATTATCGCGGGCGGAAAGGCTGCAGGAATTTTATGGAAAAGGACAACGAGGAGTTACTGGATTATGTGTATCAGAACGCGGAAATGGGTGTCAATTCCATTTCAAAGCTTATGGAGGTGACGAACGATTCGGAATTTATGCATCAGCTCGATACACAGAAGAATGAATACACGGCGATGAAAAACGACGCGGAAAAGCTTTTAAAGGAACAGGGACTTACGGAGGATGATTTGTCGGCATTTGACCGCGCGAGAACATATATTATGATAAATATGCAGACGCTCACGGACAAATCCGTATCGCATATCGCGGAAATGCTTATGCAGGGATCAACAATGGGAATTGTTCAGGCGATACGCAAGCTGCGTAAATATACGCAGGTGGACGAGCCGGTAAAAAATCTTATGCAAAAGCTCCTCGAAATGGAGGAGAGGAACTTTAATCAGCTGAAAAAATACGTATAATAAAAACGGGCCTTAGTCCCGTTTTTATTTAGCCTATATTGAAAAACCGCACCGCTATCGAGAAGTATATTATCAGTGACGCCGCGTCGACAATCGTTGTGATAAGCGGGGCGGCCATGACCGCGGGGTCCATTTTAAGGCGTTTTGCCGCCATCGGCAGAGCGCAGCCGATAAGCTGCGATACTATAACCGTTCCGGCTATGGACAGGCTCACGACAAGCGCGAGCTTTGCATCATGATACTGCAATATTATTCTTACGGCGTTTACCGCGCCAAGAACAACGCTTGTCAGTACCGCGACCCGTATTTCAACCCAGACGACTCGGAAAAAGTCCTTCATGCCTATATCATCCGTTGACATACCGCGTATTATAAGCGTCGCTGTCTGTGAGCCGCAGTTGCCGCCCGTACCCATAAGCATCGGTATAAACGATACCAAAATCGCTTGAGCCGCGAACGCCGCTTCGTAATTCGCTAAAATCTGCCCGGTGATAGAGGCGGAAAGCATAAGAATCAAAAGCCATATGATTCTGTTCCGCGCGTGAGCGATATCCGATACCTTGAAATACGATTCCTCATTCGGCGCGATAGCCGCCATTTTTTCTATATCCTCTGTCGTTTCCTCCTGCATAACGTCGATCGCGTCATCGAAGGTTACCATACCGACCAGCCGCTTTTCGTCGTCCACGACGGGGATTGTCGCGCAGTCGTATTTTTTTACGGCCTTCGCCACGTCCTCTCTGTCGTCGTGAGTGTGGACGCAGATATCGGATTTATCCATGATTTCCGAAATAAGCGCATCCTTGTCCGCGACAAGCAGGGTACGTATGGAAATACTGCCCAGAAGCGTTCTGTCATCGGCTGTGACGAAGCATGTGTATACGGTTTCGGCGTCGGAAATCATGCGCCGTATGCGGGTTATCGCCTGCGCGGCCGTCATATTCGGGCGCAGACTTATATATTCCGTCGTCATAAGACTGCCCGCGCTGTCCTCGGGATAGCGCAGTATTTGGTTTATCGCGAGACGCTTTTCCGCGCCGGTGTTCTGTAAAATCCTTTTCACGACGTTTGCCGGCATTTCCTCTACTATGTCCGCCGCATCATCAACGTAGAGCTCGTCGAATACCTCTTTTATTTCGCTGTCGGAAAAGCCACGTATTAAAAGCTCCTGCTCGTCGGAGTCCATATGCGAGAATACCTCCGCGGCAAAATCCTTCGTGAGCAGTCTGAACAATATAGGCAAATCATCGCCGAACTCTCCAAAGACTGCAGCGACGTCCGCCGCATTCATTGAGCATAGGAATACGCGCAAATCCGCGTATCGCTTCAATAACAGCATTGCCTTTATTTTTTCGATTTCATTCTCCATAACCGCGCGCCTCCCTTCGAACAGACTGCCTTAATAATAATTTTATACCCTATTACCGCGCTTGTCAAGACAGCAAGATAAATTTTACACGGAGCGGCCTTACGCGAATTATCGGAAAAACTCATGAAAATATAAAGAAAACACTTGACAAATAAAAAAATTGTGGTACAATAGTAAGGCAGTCGGGGTCGATCGCCTTGAAAATATTTAATATGGCCCGGTAGTTCAGTTGGTTAGAACGCCAGCCTGTCACGCTGGAGGTCGTGAGTTCGAGCCTCATCCGGGTCGCCAAAAAAACCGCTCATGTGAGCGGTTTTTTTTCAGACAGTCGACAAATTGGCCGGACCGCGCATGAAGCATAGAATATTGATTGGTTCAATATTTTTCTTTTTGAAAAAATAACAGCGCCGTTATGATAGCAAACGGCACTGTTATGCGCTTTCCACGAAAACGAGCCTTAACGTACCCTCGTACGCCTACAGACTCGTTTTCGTGAAATCCAGCCTAATTTGTCGCAGTCTCCTCAGCGTGCAGACATTTGTCTGCACGCTGAAAAACCGCTCATGCGAGCGGTTTTTTCATATTTTATCACAGCTTTATTATGCCGAGAGCGTTTAATATTGACGATATCAATATCGCGACAATGAAAATCGGGGCGATATACTTTATCATAATATCAAACATTTTCTGACGCTTAAATTTGGACGAAAGCTTTACCTCGTCGTGTATTACATTTATGCCTATGGCGTAGGTTATAAACAGGCATGTAAGCAGCGCCGTAATAGGCATAAGCACGGAGTTTGTGATAAAGTCCATCATATCGAGTATCGTCATGCCGCCGAGCGTTATGAAGCTCAGCGCGCTGTAACCCAGAATCGGCAGCAATCCAACAAGGAATGAGCCGATACCGACCGCGATGGTGGTTTTATTGCGTTCCCAGCCGTATTTGTCGCACAGCGAAGACACAATCGCTTCCATGATTGAAATGGACGATGTAAGCGCCGCCAAAAGTACGAGCACGAAGAATACAAGTCCTATTGCCGTGGAAAAACCCATGCTCTCAAAAACCTTGGGAAGCGTTATGAACATCAGTCCCGGACCGGCGCCGAGCGCCGATTCGTCGCCGCCGGAAAACGCGAATACCGCCGGAATTATCATAAGCGCCGCAAGGAGCGCGATACCGGTATCAAAAATCTCGATCTGGCCCACGTTCTTTTCAAGGTCGCTGTTTTTGGGCAGGTATGAGCCGTATGCTATCATAATTCCCATCGCGAGTGACAGTGAGTAGAACATCTGACCCAGCGCGGCAAGTATACCGGAGATCGAGAAATGCTTGATATCGGGTATAAATAAGTATTTCAAGCCTATTGAAGCGCCAGGCAGCGTTACGGAATATACCGCTACGATTATGGCAAGTACAATAAGCAGCGGCATTAAAACCGTGCTGAATTTTTCGACGCCCTTCTGCACTCCGCGCAAAATTACAAGCGTGGTTACAAGAGAGAATATGAACTGAAACAAAATCTGCTGTCCCGGATTCGCAAGCATCGCGTCAAAAAATCCGTCCGCGGCCGCGGCTGTGTGAGCGCCGGCCGCGTATGTAAAGGCGTATTTGATCACCCAACCGCCGATCACGTTATAATACGGTTGAATAATCATCGGCACAAGCGTGGCGAGCACGCCTACAAACGCCCATTTTTTGCTGAGCTCACCGAACGCGGTAAGCGCGCTTTTGCCTGTTTTTCGACCAATCGCGTTTTCCGCGGTCATAAGTGTGTAACCGAACGTCAGTACAAGCAGAATGTAGAACAGTAAAAACAATCCGCCGCCGTATTTCGCGGCAAGGTACGGGAACCTCCAAATGTTACCCAGACCTACCGCCGAACCCGCGGCTGTCAGTACGAAACCCAAGCCGCTTGAAAATGTGTCTCTTTTTTTCATAAGAATATCCCCCGTATAATTTATCTAATGTATTCATTACCCCGAAACGTCCGCGCGTAAACAAAATTATTGTAGATTTTTCAATAATAATGTGATATACTTATAGAATAAGGAGCTTTTCGGAGGGGAAACGGCGTTGGAGAGATATCAGGAAATAGAGCGGTCGATAATAAAGACGTACAGAAAAACCATTTGGAAACGGTTTGTCGCGGGGATAAACAGGTATAAAATGATAAGCGAAGGCGACAAGATCGCGGTGTGTATTTCCGGCGGCAAGGATTCAATGCTGCTGGCAAAATGCATGCAGGAGATACAGCGCCACGGGATAATGGATTTCGGTTTGGAGTTTATTGTCATGGATCCCGGATATAATCCGGTGAACAGGCAGAGAATAATCGATAACGCGGAAATACTTAATATCCCGATCCATATATTCAATACGCAGATTTTCGACTCGGTCGCGCATGTCGAAAACAGTCCGTGCTACCTTTGCGCGCGTATGCGGCGCGGGTATTTGTACAAGGAGGCGCAGCGGCTCGGGTGCAATAAAATCGCGTTAGGGCACCATTTTGACGATGTTATCGAAACGATTTTGATGGGTATGCTGTACGGCGCGCAGATACAGACTATGATGCCCAAGCTCCACAGTACGAACCATCCGGGGATGGAGTTGATACGGCCGCTTTATATGGTTCGCGAAAAGGATATAATCGCGTGGGCGCGGCGGCATGATTTGCAATTTTTGCGGTGCGCGTGCCGATTTACGGAAAATTATACCAACAGCGCAGACGGGGTGGGGGAATCGAAACGTCAGGAGATGAAGAAGCTTATCGCCGAGTTTCGGAAAACAAGCCCGTATATAGATATGAATATTTTTAACAGCGTACAGAATGTGAATTTATCGACGGTTATCGGATATCATGACGAGAATATGAGATATAATTTCCTTGATGATTATGATAAAAAAGCATCGGCAATGAAGGGAGCAAATGATGAGGATCTATAAATGTACCATGGATGATTTGGAGGAAACAGCGGCCTTTTACGATATGGTGACAAAGTATCTTAATGAGCATATAAACTATCCGAAATGGACGCGCGGCGAATATCCCGGATATGAAAGCACGCGCGCGGCGATCGAGGCGGGGGAGCAGTATGTGTGCGGCGAAGACGGCAAAATTATCGGCGCGTTTATATTGAACGACGATCCGCAGGGCGATTACGGCGCGGGAGATTGGGGCGAGGATTTATCGCGGAGCGAGTATATGGTCATCCATACGCTTGCCGCCGACCCGGGAAAATACGGACGCGGTATAGGCCGCGCGATGACGGAGTATTGTGTAAGAACGGCGCGGGAGCGCGGATATAAGGCGGTAAGGGTGGACGTTGTGCCGACGAATTATCCGGCGGCGCGGCTGTATGAAAGCGTGGGTTTCACATTCGCGGGTGAACGCGATTTAAAACGCGGTATAGAGGCGATACCGACGTTTTGCCTGTACGAATTGAATTTTTGAAATTACGGAGAGAACGAATGGCAAAGAGACGCGGAAGAAGGAAAAAAAGCGGCGAGAGACAGATGCTCGCGACGGTATTTAATGAAATATTTTCACCATCATATCTTGAAAAGAAATATCCGGACGAACGTGGGCCGTATACGGCCGCGCGCGCGGAGCAATACAACGAGCGGATCCGCGAACGGTGCGCGCGGATGCGGGAGGATTTATGCGGCTACGACACGTTTTTGCGGCTTAAGGAGGAGTTTGAACGCTACCGCGTGTTCCGGTTCTGCCTGCGGCGCAATTTAAAGCACCGCCGCCGGCGGCCGAACGGTATAAACAGGATCATAAACGAGGTCTCGCTCGACGAGCTTACGGGTTTGCTAGCAGAAGCGGAAATCGCGCGGTACAATCAATATTTTCGCGAGCATCCGACTCTGACGCGCCCGCCGGTGCGGAGGCTGCTTAAAAAGCAGGAGGACAGAAAACGGCTGAGAGACGGTACGCTGCTGGATCTATACAGTACTATGTACGTTTCCGACAATATCAAGCTTACGATAGAGCAGGAGCTGCTGGAAAATCCGAAGGAATTATACCCGGCGGCGCGGCTTATGAAGCGCAGATTTATAATCCATTCCGGGATGACTAACACGGGAAAAACCTATAACGCTATCGAGGCGCTTAAGGCCGCCCAAACGGGAGCATATCTCGGGCCGCTCCGGCTTTTGGCGTTTGAAATACAGGAAAACCTGCTTATGAGCGATGTAATGTGCAGTCTGAAAACGGGCGAGGAGGAGGATATCGTGCGCTATGAAACGCATATGTCCTCGACAGTCGAGATGGTGGATCTGTACGCGCTATATGACGTAGCGGTTATAGACGAGTGTCAGATGATAGGCGACCGCTTCCGCGGCAGCGCATGGACGCGCGCGATTTTAGGCGTGCGCGCGCCGATCGTGCATTTGTGCACGGCGCCTGACGCGGTGGATATTCTTGTGAAAATAATCGAGGACTGCGGCGACGAGTATGAGATAATAAATTACAAGCGCCGTACGCCGATAATCTATGACAAGTCGCTCGATACGGGTGTGATAACGCGCTGGGAAAGAGAAGACGGCTCATACAGGAAGCCGACATGCGCGGAGCGGCTTGAAAAAATAGACATTTCAAAGCTTCAGTACGGCGACGCGCTTATCGCGTTTTCGCGCGCGGACGTGCTTGAAATAGCCGGGATGCTGCGCGAGCGCGGTATTGATTCGAGCGTGATATACGGCGCGCTGCCGTACCATTCGCGTAAAAAGCAACTCGAGCGTTTTATACGCCGGGAAACGAAGATCATCGTCGCGACCGACGCGATAGGCATGGGATTAAATTTGCCGATACGGCGCGTGATATTCACCGTCGCGCATAAATTCGACGGCGAACGCTATCGGCTGCTGTATCCGTCGGAGATCAAACAGATTGCCGGACGCGCGGGGAGGATAGGTATATTTGACGAGGGGTTCGTGTATTCTACGGAGTACCCCGAATATATTAAAAGCGCGGTTACGTCGGAATATGTGCCTATTGAAAAGGCATTTATAAATTTCGACGCGTCGTTTGTGGAGATCGACTACAAGCTCGAGGGCATTTTGCGGGCGTGGATGGCGGCGGAGCTGCCGTTTGATATTTACGACAAGATCGATCTGAACCGCACGATAATGCTACTGCGGAATATTGACAAGCTGTGCGAAAGCAAGGGCCTGACGTGTAATAAGGAAACAGCGTATTTGCTCGCCAATATAGTGTTTGACGAGGGCGTGCACAAGGTTTTCCTGAAATGGCTGGATTATGTCGAGGATTATCTGGGCGGAGCGCGGTCGCTTAAAAAGCCGAGGATCTCGCACGGTTCTCTCGAAAGACTTGAGGAATCGTTTAAAAAGGTGGATCTATATTACGCGTTTTGCACAAGCGTCGGGTTTGAACCGGATTTGGACTGGATCGCCGAAAAGAAAAAAATGCTTTCGGAGGAGATCAACAACCGTCTCAGAAAGCGCACCTGAGGCGGAAATATTGTGACAGTTTACAATATCGCGTTCATTTGCGGACGCGGATTTATGGAGTTTAACCAAATTTTTAAAAGATTGTAAATATTCCAAAAAATAATTGAAAAATCAAGGAATTGGTGATATAATCTAACAGATATCATGTTGCCGGCGCAGGGAAGGAATAAGCCGGCTGTTCAAGGAGGATACATCACTATGGCAGTGAAAACAGAAGAAGTAGAAAAGAATTTATCGAAAATAACATTTGAGGTGAGCGCCGAGGATTTCGCGAAGGCTATTGACCGCGCGTATAAAAAGAACGTGTCAAAGTTCAATATTCCGGGCTTCCGCAAGGGTAAGGCGCCCAAGGCGATCGTCGAGAAGTATTATACCGAGGCGGTATTCTACGACGAGGCGGTAAACGACGTTTTACCGGCGGCGTACGAGGAGGCGCTGAAGGAATCGGGGCTTGAGTCGGTGGCGAGACCGGAAATCGACGTTGAGGAGATAAAGAAGGGTGAGCCGGTCGTATTTACCGCGCTTATCACTACAAAGCCCGAGGTAACGCTCGGAGAATATAAAGGTATAGAGATCGACAAAATCGACTATACTGTAACAGAGGAAGATATTGACAAGGATATCCAGGCAACGCAGATGAAGAACGCGAGAATGATCGAGGTCGACGACCGTCCGGTTGAGATGAACGATATAGTTGTGCTCGATTTCGAGGGCAGCGTTGACGGCGTTCCGTTTGACGGCGGCAAGGGCGAGGGATATGAGCTTGAAATAGGCTCGAACACATTTATCCCGGGTTTTGAGGAGCAGCTTGTCGGCGCGAAAATAGACGAGCCGCTTGACGTTAAGGTGACGTTCCCCGAGGATTATCACGCGCCGGATCTGGCCGGTAAGGACGCGGTATTCGCGTGCGTGGTCCACGAGATCAAGGTGCGCGAGCTGCCGGAGCTTGACGACGATTTCGCGAGCGAGGTAAGCGAGTTTGATACCATGGATGAGTTCAGGGAGGACGTTAAGAAAAAGCTTACCGCGCAGGCGCAGGACCGCGCGAAGACAGAGACGGAGAACGCGGTAATCGAGAAGGTTACGGCTAATGCCGAGGTTGATATTCCCGACGCGATGATCGAGGCGCAGATCGACAGAATGATAAA
Organism: uncultured Clostridia bacterium; assembly: GCA_947628155.1. Classification (GTDB taxonomy): domain Bacteria; phylum Bacillota; class Clostridia; order UBA1381; family UBA1381; genus 12844. The sequence goes on along the minus strand of CANQYQ010000025.1, from coordinate 4,126 downwards.
CGATTTCGCGCAGAGACTGTCGTATCAGGGAATGAACATGGACAGCTATCTGCAGTATACCGGACAGACGATGGAAGCGATGCGCGGAGAGTTCAAGGAGCGTGCGGAAAAGCAGGTCCTTGGGTCGCTTGTGCTTGAGGCAATCGCGAAGGCCGAGGGCATCGAGGCAAATCCGGAGGAGATAGAAACGCAGCTTGTGGATATGTCAAAGAAATATAATATGGAGCTTGACAAGCTCAAGGAGCTGTTATCCGACACGGAAATGGAAAACATGAAAAAGGATATGGCGATTTCAAAGGCGATCGACATGATCGTAAATAATGCGGTTATGAAATAATATTCCTTATAAGCGGATGCGTTAAGGAAAAAATATTCCGAGCCCCGGATAACGAAGGCGGTTTTATTCATGTTTGAGTGATTATAATACCGCGCGCGTATTTTCGGGAGCGGTCAATCAAAGTAAAAGGAGAGAACAAAACAATGGCACTTGTACCTATGGTGGTTGAACAGACCAACCGCGGTGAACGTTCGTACGATATCTATTCGAGACTTTTGGAGGATAGGATTATATTCCTTGCCGACCAGGTGAACGACGCTACCGCGAGCCTTGTTGTGGCTCAGATGCTTTTTCTTGAAGCAAAAGACCCGGACAAGGATATTCAGTTCTATATAGACAGTCCCGGGGGTTCGATAACCTCCGGCATGGCGATTTACGATACGATGCAGTATATAAAATGCGACGTTTCTACGATATGTATCGGTATGGCGGCCAGTATGGGCGCGTTTCTGCTCGCGGCGGGAACGAAGGGCAAGCGTTTTGCGCTCCCCAACAGTGAGGTTATGATCCATCAGCCGCTGATTTCGGGCGGACTGAGCGGTCAGGCGACGGATGTGAAAATTTATTCCGACCACCTTATCGCGACCAAGAAAAAGATGAACGAGATATTGGCCGAAAGAACGGGGCAGTCGTATGAAAAGGTGTGCGCCGATACGGAGCGCGATAATTTCATGACAGCTCGGGAGGCTAAGGATTACGGGCTTATCGACGATGTTATCGTGTCGAGGAAGTAAGCATATAAAAGGAATGATGAAATCATGAATGAAAGAAGAATGCCGATACGGTGTTCGTTCTGCGGTAAGACCGAGAATGAGGTTGAAAAGCTGCTGTCGGGGCCGGAGGCGTATATATGCAACCGCTGCGTGGGAATTTGCAACGCGATTCTTGATGCGGAGGAGGAACGGGAAGGAATGAGTTTAGGCTCCGGGCTGCCTAAGCCGAAGGAGATAAAGGAGTTTCTCGACCAGTACGTAATAGGTCAGGAGCAGGCGAAGAAAATTTTGTCGGTCGCGGTGTATAATCACTATAAGCGTATCGAGCACGGTGGCGCGGCGGATGATGTCGAGCTGCAAAAGAGCAATATACTTATGGTAGGGCCGACCGGTTCGGGCAAAACCTTCCTTGTTCAAAATCTCGCGCGGATACTGAACGTACCGTTCGCTATCGCGGACGCGACATCGCTTACCGAAGCTGGATATGTCGGCGAGGACGTTGAGAACATCCTGTTAAAGCTTATCCAGGCCGCCGATTATGATGTTGAGGCCGCGGAGCACGGAATAATATATATCGACGAGATCGATAAAATCGCGAGGAAGTCGGAAAATCCGTCAATCACGCGCGACGTGTCCGGCGAGGGCGTGCAGCAGGCGCTTTTGAAGGTGCTTGAGGGTACGACAGCGTCAGTGCCGCCGCAGGGCGGACGCAAGCATCCGCATCAGGAGCTTATTCAGATCGATACGACCAATATTCTCTTTATCTGCGGCGGCGCGTTCGCGGGGATAGAGAAAATTATAAGCGACAGAATAGGCAAGAAGGCGATGGGTTTCGGCGCGGAAATATCGTCGAAGCGCGATATGGATACAAACGAGCTGCTTGATAAGCTTATTCCGCAGGATCTACTGAAATTCGGGCTTATACCGGAGTTTGTGGGCAGACTGCCGGTATACGCGAAGCTTGATTTGCTCGACAGGGATGTGCTGATAAAAATTTTGACAGAGCCGAAAAACGCGCTTGTAAAGCAGTATAAGGCTATGTTCGGATTTGATAATGTCAAGCTGGAATTTGAGCGTGAGGCGATAGAGGCGATGGCCGATAAGGCGCTTGAGCGTCATACGGGCGCGAGAGGCTTGCGCTCGATAATCGAGGATACGCTGTCGGATGTAATGTACGAGACGCCCTCGGATGAAAATATAGAAAAAATTGTTATTACAAAATCGTGCATAACGGACGGCGCGGCGCCGATCATAGAATATAAAAGCCATTCCGAAATCGATATAAGCGTCGAGGATGTGCCGCTCCCCAACGGCACAGAGGGATAAAATAATTTATGCTTGGATAAAAAATAAATTGACAAAGGATGTGTGGAAAGTGTTTGTTTCAGAAAATTTATCGGTGAATGAGAAAAACCATCTTGTGATTGGTAAAAATGACACGGTGGAGCTGGCGAGGGAATACGGCACGCCGCTTTATGTTCTTGACGAGGATCTAATACGGAAGAACTGCCGTTTGTATAAGGACGCTATGGATAAGTATTACGGCGGCAACGGACTTATTTTGTTCGCGAACAAGGCTTTCTGCTCAAAATATACATGCCGTCTCGTAAATGAGGAGGACTTGGGAATAGACGTTGTTTCGGGCGGTGAGCTCTATACGGCGATAAAGGCAGATTTTCCTATGGATAAAGTGTATTTCCACGGTAATAATAAGACCGTGGATGAGCTGAAGCTTGCCGTTTCACATGGTGTGGGGCACATAATTGTGGATAACATTTATGAGCTTGAAAGCCTAAACGAAATCGCGAAGGACGCCGGAATTGTTCAGAACATAATGTTTAGAATAAAGCCGGGTGTGGACGCTCATACACACAGCTTTATTCAAACAGGTCAAATTGATTCCAAATTCGGCGTTGCGCTTGAAAACGGCGAGGCATATGAAATTATCGAGGCTGCCGGGAAGATGTCGAATGTTAAGGTGGACGGTGTGCATTGCCATATTGGTTCGCAGATTTTCGATATAGCCCCGTTTGAAAAGGCGGCTGAGGTTATGGTTAATTTTATGGGCGATATTAAGGACAAGCTCGGTATTGAGATCGACAAGCTTAACCTTGGCGGCGGCTACGGTATAATGTATACCGAAAAGGACGACCCCGTACCATATGATGAGTATATCAAAAAGGTTTCCGAGGTTGTTAAAAATACGGCCCAAAGCCGCGGAATAAAAATTCCGATGATTTTAATGGAGCCGGGCCGTTCAATAGTAGCTCCGGCGGGTATAACGCTTTATACCGTGGGCGGAGTGAAGGATATAAAGGGCATAAGAAAGTATGTGTCGGTAGACGGCGGAATGGGCGATAATCCGAGATATATTATGTACGAGTCGGAATACAGCGCGGTCGTCGCGAATAACGCGGGGGCGAGCGCTGTTGAAAAGGTTACCATCGCGGGTAAGTGCTGCGAATCGGGAGATATATTGTTAAAGGACGCGTTGATGCCCGAAATCAAGGTGGGCGACACCTTGGCTGTGCTCGCCACAGGCGCGTATAATTATTCGATGGCGAGTAATTATAACAGGATACCAAGGCCCGCGGTTGTCGCCGTCTCAAACGGCGAGGCGAAGGTCGTGGTAAAACGTGAAACGTATGAGGATCTAATCAGAAACGACGTTTGATAAGGCAAATTTATATACGGGGGCTGTCATATGACAGCCCCTTTTGACGGAAATGACTGATAAATTTTAGTTTATCGCGCAGTTGCATATGGCGGTGCGATGTGGGCATCGCGCCCTGCGAAACGTGTGCCCATATGCAATTTCGCTAACGGGAACGCTCTGCTTGCGCCCCTTGTTAAAGGGGAGAGGGCCAACGAAGTTGGCGAGGGGATTCCGCAATTATAACGAATCGCTGTAATATGCGGTTTTCTGTAAAAATGAATCCCTCCGTCATTTGCTTCCTACGGTCGCAAATGCCACCTCCCTTTGACAAGGGAGGCTAACACCCGCCGTATGCGATTTTCGCTCACGGGAACGCTCTGCTTGCGCCCCTTGTTAAAGGGGAGAGGGCCAACGAAGTTG
>CANQYQ010000024.1 GCA_947628155.1 uncultured Clostridia bacterium | reverse complement strand
ATGGCAAAATGGCGCGACGGCAAAATCACCGCCGCCGCTGCAATGAAGGAACTGGGCATGAGCAAGAGTACATTTTATCGGCGGGTAAAATAGGTTGTGATAAAATAATTCAGATGTATTTCGACTTGCGACTGGACATCGAGAAAATCCGTCGCCTTATGCGCAAGGCTTGTGTGGGCGAGCTTTATCTGCGTATACGGTGCGACGGCATAATGTTTTTCTGCTTCAAAAAGCGTATCGACATAATCGAGTGAGGTAAAATGCTTGACGAAGCCGGGCAAAACAGATACTGCGCGATTAGCAATCCGGAGAGCGGTTGCTCTCCGGATATTTTATGTGATTTTTATTACTTGCAGCCCGATATTATTTTTTCAATATGCTAAAATATATGCACAAAAATAAAGAGGAACACTGCCGGCAAAAATTTCCCGACTGTTTGTCGGGTCCAATCTCAGTACAGCGCAGTATGGCGCTCAGCAGCTTTATATTGGACATGATTTTCCGATTTTGACGGTATCCGCCGGAACGGAATCGCCGTGCAAAAGTGTTAGCATTGCCATTCCGATTGTGTAAATATCGGCTTGATTGACGGCCTGACCGAATCCGAACTACTCCGGAGCAGCATAGCCGCGTGTGCCGAATAGAGTATTTCAACTGTTGATTTTTCGGACTTTTTGAACACTCTGTTTTAGATGTTTTGTAACGCGAACAAAACGCCTATTGCCTGTTCTCGTTTTTCCTGCGTTAATGTTCGGAACATATTTAACAATTCAAGCTCTTTCTTTGACAAACCATTATTAAGAAAAATATCGGCACAATAGCGTATTTCACTTTTTCCTACCAAGTAATCAATAGAAACATTAAAAAAGTCGGCTAATTCTATAAGCATATCCATTGTTGGTTGATGTCTGCCGGTTTCGTATGCGCTTACCATATACTGTGATATGTTCAATTTCATGGCAAGTCCCACTTGGTTTAAATGTTTTTCTTTTCTTAACTTAGCTATTCTATTCATAACTATCCTCCCAACGATATTGCTTATACAAATAATTATATTGGATACGCTTGACTTTATAATTGGTTTATACTATAATAATACTGTTAATTACAATATACATGTTATCGTATTAAGATCAGGAAGAGCAGAGCATCAACTCAAGGAGGAAAAATGAGAAGTCCGGGCTGGTATGCATTTATGCAGTCGCAAGTTGACCGCGAGGAACGACAAAAAAGATATGAACAAAAACGCGCAGAACGAGAAGAATGGAAAAGAGAGCATACTTCTTCTGAAACTTGTCCATTATGTGGAGGCACTATGTACATTCGTGAAGGGAAGTACGGTAAATTCCTTGGCTGTAGCAATTATCCAAATTGCAAAGGTACAAGAAAAATTAATATTTAAATCCTTGTTTTTTACAGACAAAATAGAATTAAAAAGGGGTGTAACCGAATGAAAAAGAAACTTTTAAGTATTGTTCTCATATTATCAATGTTGTGCACGTTTGTGCCTGTTGTATCAAATGCGGCGGAAAGTGATAAAACAAAACTTTTAGATTATCTTATGGACATCGATATGGTTAATGATAAAAACATCCCAACAGAAAATAGGGATGATGGCGAATCGGATATTTTAACCGACGCTCCTTCTGCTGCGGAAGGCGAAATCGAACTAACGGAATTGGACTACTCGTATTATAGCAACTACTATAAATTACAGACCTTTTTGATACAAAATGGCAATTATTTATATGAGTATGACTCATATACCATTCTTGAGAAGATAAATGATAATTCCGATGTCTATTTTGATTTCGCCAACTCGAGAGATAGTATTGGATTGATTTATACCATTGATTTTGGAAGCTATATGATACAATCAACGGTAATTCTTCACGAGTATTCGGAGCCTACCGGTCAGGTGCTTCTAACACCTGACATAGGACAGGAGCAGTATGTAGGCGGAGAGTTTTCCCCCACTACACACAGATTTTATAAGACATATTCAAAAAACGTACCTTCGTCCTCCGAGCAGATCGCAATTTCTGCGTTTGAAAACGGTCTTGCGTATATTGATACGTACCTGAAAATCCTCAAAACCGGAGTAACACTGAGCGGTTTTCATATCGCTTACAGTTCCGTCAATCAGCCCATACCTACGCCAACACTTACCCCGACGCCAGTGCCGGTATATACGGTGTCATACGACGCGAACGGCGGAGGCGGCGCGCCCTCGTCACAGACAGCGAAATCAGGGGATAGCATTATCATATCATCACAAGTCCCGACGCGCAAGGGCTATGACTTTTTAGGCTGGTCAACTTCAAAAACGGCTCTAACCGCAGATTATATGGGCGGCAATTCAATGAGAGTGACCGCAAATACAACCTTATATGCTGTATGGGAAAAAATACCCATGCCGGACACAACAGGGAATAAAATCAATATTTCAAATGCCCAAATAACCGGAAATACAATCAGTTTTAATGTAAATCTGCAAACTAGCAACGAACTGCAAGGAACGCTTCTGATCGCAATATATGATACGAGCGGCGCGCTTGTCGATGCGGAACAGTACCCTGCGGAAGCAAAGAAAAGTATATCCTTTGAAAAGCGGGATAATTATGACAGCGCAAAAATATTATGGTGGTACGATACGGAAAGTATGTACCCTATGGCGGAATATGCGGAAGTGGATTTAACGGACATGCCGAGTATAAGCTATACGTTTGACAAAGGCGTGATAGTTATTAACAGCACCGGCAGAATGGTTGATTTTGAATCAGCCGCAAATTCACCATTTTATGGCAGAGCGGATATAACAGAAGTAATCGTAAACGATACAGTGACCACTATCGGCAGCTATTCGTTTGAAAAATGCGGTAATCTTAAAACCATTACAATGTCTCCAAGTGTAAACAGTATCGGTTACGGCGCGTTCAGCGGCTGCGGCAGTCTGACTGATATTTATTTTACAGGCTCGGAAGAAGAATGGGGCGCTATAACGGTAGATGATTACAACACGCCGTTTACAAACGCAAACGTGCATTTTATATATTCCATTACAAACGAGTACGATAATACGCGCGGCTCTGTGAAAATAACAGATAACGGCAGCGAAGTGACCGCCGCGCCGGACGGCGATACCATTCAGCTTGAAATATTGCCTGACAGCGGATTGATGGTACGCTCTGTAACCGTTACGGATGAAAACGGAAATAATATAACCGTGGAAGATAATACATTTACTATGCCGAAAAGCAATGTTCATGTAAAGGTTATATTTGACACAGCCTATAAAATCACAACGGAATATGACAATACGCTTGGCACTGTAACGGTAATGTCATTAGGCGAAGAAGCGGAGCTTGCGGTAAGCGGCACTCTAATAACGGTAAACATAACACCGAAAAGGGGCTGTGCGGTTACGTTAGTTGAAATTACAGATAAAAACGGAGGTAAAATAGATATAACCGACAACACTTTTATTATGCCGGACAGTGATGTACATATAAAGGTTATATTTGCCGAACAGTACACAATTAAAAAGTTATTTGACAGTCCGCGCGGTAATGTCACAACAACCGTCGCGGGATTTGAGGTTACTCAAACATCGGCGGGAGAAGTAGTTACGGTTAATATACTGCCTAAAGACGGCTATGCTATCCGCGTATTTGAAGTTACCGACGCGGTCGGAAATAGGATTGATTTAGATGGTTATGATTTTGTAATGCCGGAAAGCGATGTTACCGTAAAGGTCGTGTTTGATCCGGGCTGCGTTATAACAAAGGAATATGACAGCTCCAAAGGTTCAGTCTCTGCTATCACAGACGGACTAAGCGTGAACGAGGCTATAACAGGCGCCAATATCTCGGTAATGGTAACTCCGCATGACGGTTACGGTATTCGTTCCGTTGATATAACCGATGCCGTCGGACATAAGGTAGAATTAACAAACGGTTCGTTTACAATGCCAAACAGCAGCGTTAATATCAAGGTGGAGTTTGACACGGCATATGCAATAAATATTGATTACAACGATTTGGGAACGGTTGAAGCATATTCGGCAGGATTTAAAACGAAAGCCGCCGTTCCGGGAAATACGGTTGAAATAGCAGCCAATCCGAATCCGAACTGCACAATAGACGATATTAAAGTTTCCGCAGCGAACGGAAATCCTATAGATATAAATGATAATACATTTATTATGCCGGATTCGGGTGTTACAATAAGCGTTTTATTCGGGAATATAATTGACAGCGGTAAGTGCGGAGATAATACTACATATAGGTTAACCGATAATGGCATTTTAATTATAAGCGGCGAAGGGGCTTTCTATAATGGCAATTATAGCAGTTTTAGCGGGGATATAAAAAAGGTAATAATAGAACAAGGCGTTACAAGCATTGGCTATAGTGCGTTTAACGGCTGCAGCGGCTTGACAAGCATTACCATACCCGATAGTGTTACAAGTATCGACGGATATGCGTTTTACGGATGTGAAGGCTTGACAAATATTACCATACCCGACAGTGTTACAAGTATTGGCAGTAATACGTTCAGTTGCAGCGGCTTGACAAGCGTTACCATACCCGATAGCGTTACAAGTATCGGCGAATATGCGTTTTCCGACTGCAGCGGCTTGACAAGCATTACAATCGGCAGCGGCGTTACAAGCATTGGCTATAATACGTTTTACGGGTGCAGCAGCTTAAAGGATGTTCATATAACCGACGTATCAAAATGGTGTGGAATTGGTTTTGATGGCAGCAGCTCTAACCCGCTATATTATGCAGATAATCTTTATGTAAACGATGTGTTGACAACGGATTTAATAATACCTAACGGTGTGACAAGTATTGGCAATTATGCTTTTTACGGCTGCAGCGGTTTGACAAGCGTTACTATACCCAACAGTGTTACAAGCATTGGCAATTATGCGTTTGGCGAATGCAACAATTTAGCAGACGTATATTATAACGGAAAGTTTGAAGATCTTATAAAAATACCGGGCTGTGAAAACTCCAGTATTTTCCACGATGCAACCGTTCACTGTACAGATATAACACTCCTTGGTTGGGGTGCGTTCGGCAATACGGTAACATGGGTTCTTGACGATTCAGGAATGTTGACAATAAGCGGCGAAGGAGATTTCTATCATACCAATACCGATTATAGTATTTTTAAAGCGGATATAAAAAAGGTAATAATAGAACAAGGCATTACAAACATTTATGGCGGAGCGTTTGCTGGCTGTAGTTGCTTGACAAGCATTGCTATACCTGACAGCGTAACAAGTATTGGCGAAAGTGCATTTTCCGGCTGCAGCAGCTTGACAAGTATTACCATACCCGACAGTGTTAAAAACATTTACCAAAGGGCATTTTCCGGTTGCGACAGTTTGGAAGATGTCCATATAACCGATATAGCAAAATGGTGTGAAATTAATTTTAGTTACGATGATTCCAATCCGTTCTGTTATGCCAAAAATCTGTATGTAAATGATGTGTTGACAACGGATTTGGCAATACCTAACGGTGTAACAACAATTAGCGATTATGCATTTTACGGCTGCAGCGGCCTGACAAGCGTTACCATACCCAACGGTGTTACAAGTATTGGCAGCAATGCATTTTACGGTTGCAGCGGCTTGACAAGCGTTGCAATCGGCAGCGGCGTTGCAAGCATTGGCAATTATGCATTTTACGGTTGCAGCGGCTTGACAAGCGTTGCAATCGGCAGCGGCGTTGCAAGCATTGGCAATTATGCGTTTTACGGCTGTAGCAATTTAAAAGATGTATATTATAACGGGAAGTTTGAAGATCTTATAAAAATACCGGGCTGTGGATACTCCGGCAATTTCTGTAGTGCAACCGTTCACTGCACAGATATAACGCTCCTCGGTTGGGGAACATGCGGAAATACTGTAAACTGGGTTCTTGACGACGAGGGAACGTTGACAATAAGCGGAGAAGGAGAGGTTTCCCGTAATGGCAATTATCGCAGCTTTAGTGAGGATATAAAAAAGGTAATAATAGAACAAGGCGTTACAAGCATCGGCGAACATGCGTTTATCGACTGTAGCAACTTTACGAGTGTTACCATACCCGACAGTGTTACAAGCATCGGTGAATATGCGTTTCGCGACTGCGACAGCTTAACAAGCGTTACCATACCCGACAGTGTTACAAGCATCGGCGAACATGCGTTTTACGCCTGCGACGGCTTGACAAGCGTTACGATCGGTAGCGGCGTTACAAATATTGGTAAAGATGCGTTTCTCAGCTGCAGAAGTTTGACAGATGTTTATTATAACGGAAAATTTGAAGATTTTATAAAAATATCCGGATGTGAAGATTCCCATAAATTTTATGACGTAGCTGTTCACTGTACAGATGTCATACGGCTTGCTTGGGGAAAATGTGGAGATAATGTTAATTGGGTTTTTGATAACAATAATACGCTTATAATAAGCGGCGAGGGAGAGATGGATGATTATATTTGGTATTCTTTATCGTGGTGGCATGAAATATGGTCGGATGCAAAAAATGTGATTATTGCCGGCGGTGTAACAAACATCGGTGAAGATGTGTTTCGCAACTGCGACAGCTTAACAAACGTTACAATACCCGACAGTGTAACGAGCATTGGCAATAATGCGTTTTCCGGCTGCAACGGATTAACAAGCGTTACAATACCCGACAGTGTTACAAGCATTGGCGAAAGTGCATTTTCCAGCTGCAGCAGCTTGACAAGCATTACAATCGGCAGCGGTGTAACGAGTATTGGCAGCAATGCGTTTTCCGGCTGTAGCAGCTTGACAAGCGTTACAATACCCGACAGTGTTACAAGCATCGGCGAATATGCGTTTTCCGGCTGTAGAAGCTTGACCAGCATTACAATCGGCAGCGGTGTTACAAGCATTGGTAGCAATGCGTTTTCCGGTTGCAGTTTAGATAGCGTATACATATCAAGCCTTGCGGCATATTTAAACATTGAGTTTAGCAGTTCCGATTCAAATCCAATGTATTATGCACATAACCTTTATCTTAACGGTAATCGAATATCGGGAGCGTTGGAAATTCCGAATGGCGTAACCAAAATACCGGATTATGCGTTTTACGGATGCGGTGACATAACAAGCGTTGTTATACCTGACAGCGTAACAAGTATCGGTAGCTGTGCGTTTTACGGATGTAGCAGACTTACAACAGTTTTATATCGCGGCAGCTCCGACAAATGGGATAGCATAAATATTGGTAGCGGTAATGATTGTTTGAAAGACGCGAATATTGAATTTGATTATATAGGATAGTATTATTATATATCAAACATGAACATATTACGACCGAGGAGGGAATCTAAATATGAATAAAAGAATATTAAGCGGTTTAATAATATGCCTGACAATGATACTGCTGCAAATTACCGCAGGTGCATATTACATAACCGGAACATGCGGTAAAAATGTTGAGTGGGGTTTTGACATATCCAGTCTGCAATTAGATATATGGGGTACCGGTGATATGGATGATATTGATGTTGAAGATAGATGGGGAGAAATGTCGGCCGGATTAAAAATAGTGAAAATAGAAAGCGGCGTAACGAGTGTTGGAAACTGCGCATTCTTTGGGTGTCCTATTCTTACAACGGTGGAACTGCCCGATACGCTTTTATCTATCGGAGATTACGCGTTCTCCAAATGTGAAAAACTTGAGGAAATCAATATTCCGGAGGGAACAAAAAGAATCGGCGACTTAGTGTTTGACGGTACAAATATCAGCGATATATATATTCCGTCAACAATAACAGATATGGGAGCCGGCGCACTCCTTACGAAAGACGGCGCTAACATACATATATCAGACATAGCGGCGTGGTGTAATATCAAGCGTGACAATACTAATTTTCAAAACTATAATGTAAGTTTGTATTGGAATGATACGCCGTTGACCTCTGTTACAATACCCGATGGTGTAACCCAAATAACCGACTATGCTTTTTACGGATTTTCAAATGTTAAAACCGTCACAGTTCCGGCAAGCGTTAAAAGTATCGGGCAGCGCGCATTCAGTAAAAATATTATATTAAATGTTTATGAAAATTCCGCCGCGCATAAATATGCCATAGAAAATTCTATTCCTTACAATATAATTACATATCCTGATACAGCAGGGAATGAAATAATCATATCCGGTTCGCAGGCAAACGGCAACACGATAAATATTACAGCGGCGCTCTCGTCAAAAGAGGCAATACAAGGTAATGTTCTTGCGGCGGTATATGACATGGACGGAACGCTTTCGTACATGAAAACCTGCCCTGCGGCGGACAGTGTAGATATATCTGTTGAAAAGCGTGACAATGACAGCGAAATAAAATTGTTTTGGTGGTTCGACACAAACAGCATATATCCTATGGCAGACTGTGCGCGGATCGATATAAGCGACATACAAAAGGAATATTCCATAAACAAGGATTACAATGAAATGCAAGGCTCTGTTAAAATCACAACAGGGGAAAAGGAAGTCTCTTCCGCCGCAGAAGGCTCTCAAATAGCGATAGACGTACTTCCCTACAGCGGTTATACTGTGTTAGAGACTGTTGTTACGGATTCTGACGGAAACAGAGTAGAAGTAGTGAATAATACATTTGTTATGCCCAATTGCAGTGTAACGGTTTCGGTCGTATTTGCCGGAATAGTTGACAGCGGAATATGCGGGATAAACGATGCGTTAACATGGGTACTTGACAGCAACGGGACTCTTACGATCAGCGGCAGCGGACAAATGCAGGATTTTTCATCAGATAATATGCCATGGAGAAATTATAGTGATGACATAAAAATTGTTGTAGTCGGGGATGGGGTAACGCGAATTTCAAAAAATGCGTTTAAAGATTTCTCAAGGATAAAAAGAGTTTTAATAAATAAAAGCGTAAAGGAAATAGAAGTCGATGCATTTAAAGGCTGTACGGATTTAAGGAAAGTAGAATATGGCGGAACAAAACAGGAATGGGATGAGCTTTATATCGGATCCGGAAACGAGCAGATTCAGAATGCGGAACCTACATATAATTCCGATTTATCTCAAACCGCACAAACTGATTTGGACTATTTGACGTATAAAAAACAAGAAGATAATACTGTTACTATTATCGGTTGCTTTCCTGATGCCGCTAAAATCAATATTCCCAATCAGATTGATGGGCTGCCGGTAACTGTCATCGGAGAAAACGCGTTCAGCGGATGTGCTGACCTGACAGAAATTCATATACCAAGCAGTGTTACGGATATAGGAGATTACGCATTTAGCAGCAGTGCTCTGAAAGAAATAATAATTCCCGATTGTGTAAAAAATATCGGCGTCGGAGTATTCAGCGGCTGCGATGAAATCATAACGGCAGGTATCGGCAACGGGGTGACGGCAATCAGTGAGCTTGCATTTTTCGGCTGCGGCAGTCTGGAAAGCGTAGCGTTGTCAGATAGCGTTAAAGAAATAGGCGGTGAGGCGTTTTATGATTGCAGCAGCTTAAGCGATATTATAATACCTGATAGTGTCGCCGTTATTGGGGATTCGGCATTTTCCGGCTGTGCTTCGCTGACAGGTATAACCATTCCCGCTGATGTTACGGATATCGGGAACGGTGCGTTTTCAGGCTGTAACAGCCTGACAGATATTGACATTAACGGCAGCTCTGTGAGAATCGGCGATTCGGCCTTTGCCAGCTGCAGCAGCCTGACAAGTGTTAACATCGGCGGTGAAATTACATCCATTGGAAAAGACGCTTTTTCGTACTGCACTAACATAAAAGACGTATACATAACCGACATTGTAAAATGGTGCAGGATCGAGTTTGCCGAAGCCGCTTCTAACCCCATGTGTTACGCAAAAAATATCTATGTAGATAATGTATTGGTAACTGATTTGGTAATACCGAACAAAGTAACAAGAGTCAACAATTATGCGTTTTATAGTTGTGATGGGCTAACGGGCGTAACAATACCCGACAGTGTAACAAGTATTGGAGATAACACATTTGAAGGATGTGTCGGTCTGACAAGCATTATCCTAGGCAAGGGTATAGCAAACATTGGTGCCGACGCTTTCGAGAACTGCATTAACCTTGACAGCGTATACATATCCGATATGCCGGCATATTTGAATACAAATTTCATTTCCGATTATTCAAATCCGATGTATTATGCCGATAAGCTTTATTTGAATAATAAACGCATTACTTCTGTGGAAATTCCAAATGGAGTAGTTCAAATACCGGCTTATGCATTTAACGGATGTGACAGTATAACGGATGTTACGATATCTGATGGGGTAACAGGCATCGGAGATTCCGCTTTTTCCGGCTGTAATAGTATAGCTGACCTGACGATACCGAAAAGTATTACAAGCATTGGTAGTAATGCCTTTTCAAACTGCAGCGGTCTAAACAGTATTACTATAGACGGCAATTTAACATATTCAAGCGGCAATCTATTTACCGGCTGTACGGAGCTGACAGATGTATATGTCTGCGACTATAAAACTATTGCAATTCTTGCAAGCGGTACGGATGAAGAACTTATAACAAATTGTACACTTCATCTTAATAATCGCATATTAAACAATTGGGGGACATGTGGTAAGACCGTTGCATGGTTCTTTGATGATAAAACTACGCTTATTATAAGCGGCGAAGGCGCAATGAATAATTATTCGTCTTATCATGCTCCTTGGTATAGTGACGGGGAAACGATAGAAAACGTAATTATAGAAGCTGGGGTAGCCCGCATTGGCGATTATGCCTTTGAAAACTGTAGTGGCTTGACGGATTTTTATTATGAAAGAAGCTATAAGGAGCTTGCGAAATGTGAAATCGGCAAAAACAACGATTTCCTTTTGAACAGTATGCTTCATTGTGATGATTTGACAGTTAATATCTGGGGAACGTGCGGGAATACCTCTGCGTGGTTTCTTGACGATCAAGGAACTCTTACCATAGGCGGAGAAGGGAATATGAATGATTATTCTTATTCTTCTGTTCCGTGGTACAGCAACCGCTCAATTATCAAAGCGGCAATTATAGAGCAAGGCGTTACAAGCATTGGCAATAATGCATTTTATGGCAGCGGTGGCTTGACAAGCGTTACCATACCGGATAGCATAACAAGCCTCGGGAATAATGCATTTTACGACTGCAGTGGCTTGACAAGCGTTACCATACCGGATAATGTGACAAGCATTGGTAGTTCTGCGTTTGTCGGTTGCGACAGCTTGAATACAATCAATTATAATGCAACAAGCTGTACATCAATAGGCGGTAAAGGGTCATTCATCGGCTGCGCCTCGCTTACCACAATAAATATAGGCGCAAATGTCAAAGTGATTCCCCAATATGCGTTTGCCGGATGCAGTGGTTTGACAAGCGTTACCATACCGGATAGTATAACAAGCATTGGCAGTTCTGCGTTTGACGGATGCAGCAGCTTGAATACAATCAATTATAACGCAATAAGCTGTACATCAATAGGCAATGGAGGGGCATTCGTCGGCTGCGCCTCGCTTACTACAATAAATATAGGCGCAAATGTCAAAGTGATTCCTCAATATGCGTTTGACGGCTGCAGCAGTTTGACAGAAATTTCCATACCGGATAGTATAACAAGCATAGGCGGAGATGCATTTCGCAACTGCGGCGGCTTGACAGAAATTTCCATACCGGATAGTGTAACAAGCATAGGCGGAGATGCGTTTTACGGATGCAATAATTTGCAAGCTGTCTACATAACGGATATAGCAAAATGGTGTGAAATTGATTTTGGTAGCAGATATTCCAATCCGATGTATTATGCCGATAATCTGTATATAAACGATGTATTGACCACGGATTTAGTAATACCTAACGGCGTAATAGGAATTGGAAATTATGTGTTTTCCGGCTGTAGCGGCTTGACAAGTATTACCATACCGGATAGTGTAACAAGCATAGGCGGAGATGCGTTTTACGGATGCAATAATTTGCAAGCTGTCTATATAACGGATATAGCAAAATGGTGTGAAATTGATTTTGGTGTTACTAATAACAGAATAGCATCCAATCCGTTTTATTATGCTGAATATATGTATGTAAATGACGTATTGACAACAGATTTGGTAATCCCTAATGGGGTAACGAGTATCGGATATTACGCGTTTGTAAGTTGCAACAGCTTGACAAGTGTTACTATACCGAATAGCGTAACAAGCATTGGCGATTATGCGTTTTCCAATTGCAGTAGATTGACAAGCATTACCATACCGAATAGTGTAACAAGTATTGGCGGATATGCATTTCGCAACTGCGGCGGCTTGACAGAGATTACTATACCGAATAGTGTAACAAACATTGGCGATTATGCGTTTTACAACTGCAACAACTTGAAAACTGTTCGATATTGCGGCAACTCGGACAAATGGAATGATATGTATATTGGCCGCGGTAATGATTATTTGAAAAACGCAGATATTGAATATAATTATGTAATGGAATAAGGTGATATGTTATGATAAGCAAAGATATAGTAGAAAAAATAATTCTGATAAATTATGATTAATGGTAGTTTTAAATTTTAGAATTTACACAAAAGGCAACGCAACCGCTTGGCATGTTGCGACGGTGAATAAACGGATAGAGACAACTCCTGTCTCTATCCGTTTAAATTTCCATAGCAATACCGCTAATGCCGTAGGAACGGCGTTTTTTATCGCGAGCTCCTCACGTTTGAAATAGTCGAAATACATAATCCCCCGCGCGGATAAAGCCGAAGAAAGCTCCGTATTTATCTGCCCGCCGAAAACAATGGCGGAAGGGGATATGCTTTCCGCTATAAAATCAAGACTGAGCGGTTTGTCGGCATAAACCGCGTTAACATTGACTCCGTCCGTTGTGACAGGCATCGGAAGCACAATGACATCCGCGTCCTCAAGTGCGCTTAAATCGTCCGAGCACTCGGCAAGCTTTTCAAAGCCGTACAGCGATGTGCTTTCAAATTCATCCGTAAGCTCCTTATACAGCGTAAGCTGTCTTAAATCTCCTCCGATTACACATATTTTTTTTATCATATTCCCTCCGCCTTTCTTCCGGCGATCTCCGTACGCAACGCATCCCGAGAAAGCGTCAATACGTATGCGCCGCTTGCTTTAATGTATAATATGACGGCCGCGGAATTTGTGTTAAAGAATTTTTTTGGAGGCAGATCCCGGACACTGCCGGCATTTTTTCAAAGGGCCGCGCGTGGTCGGATAAATTTTATTAAAATTTATTGTTCAATGACAAATTTTGGCGTTTTGCACTAAAATTACAGAAATATATTATTAAATTTTGACATATCTAACAATATTTTAGGAAAACGCAAGGTTACATTACCAAATATTTCCATTAATTTAGGGGCGAAATAAGTCCCGAACATGGCGAGGAAAATGTATTTCCAACAAAAATTATTCCAAATCATCTAAAACTCTTGATTTTTTTGAATTACTATGGTATGATATATTATGTGTTATACTCTTTTGCGTTACGTAAACACTTATGTTTTGCGTAATGTGAAATGTCGGTAAACGGCTGTAGTATGCGCAAAACAGACTATAAATACATAAGGAGTTGTTGAATGATGAAAAAATTTTTGGTTGCGGCAGCAACAATCGCGGCCATGATGCTGCAGATGCTGCCTGTGCTTCCGGCGCCGATGGTATCGGCGGCGGACGAGATGGCGGTGGTGCTTGAGGATGTCACTGAGACTGATACGACCACACTGCAGGGAGAGACGAAGATCAAGGTCAGTGTTGACGGGGTGAGCGGAGACGCGTCAACAGTGCAAATCTTCATGAACTTTACCGGAGACGGGTTTAAGTACAAATCAATACAATATGCGTATGATAATGACAAGATCACAAAGGTTTCGCCGAACGCGGCGGCGGCAAACAACGATAACAAGATCAATTTCAGTCTTGTAAGCGCGACGCCGGATATCAAGCTTAGCGGCAAGACCGATATTGCGGTCCTCACCTTTGCGGGAGAGGCCGGAAAAGAGATGACGCTTACAGCGGATAATTTGGACATGACCTATTGTATGCTGGGCAATCCGTTAAACGGGACCGAGATACATCAGGCGGCGGAAGCGTCGGTATCGGCTTCAGGAAGTACAACGAACAATGTCGGAGTCCCGGCGAGCGTAAAAATTACGATGGATAAAGTTCCGGGTCTTCGCGCCGCGACGGGAAGCGGATATGTTTCGAGCGGAATGGAGCTCAGAATTACAGATGAGTCCAATCCGAACAACGTATATTTTACGTATGTTAACAACATTCCGAAAAACAACGGCGGACACAGAGATACATCGGTATCGATCCCTACGTTCCAAATCGATACGACCGTTGTCGGAAACAAGACTTATACGGTTGAGCTTATAGCCGCGGGATATACAAATGTAACTCTCACGGGCGTTGATTTTTCAAAGGGCGCCGTAGAGATAAATAACGATACATTTGCTCCCGGCGACGTTAACGGCGACGGAGAGGTAAACGCGGATGACTATGAAGCGATCCAAAAGCTTATAGCGGACGGAAGCAAGGCTGAATCGGGAGATTTCGACAGAAACGGAAGCATAGATAACGATGACGTTGCGTTCCTGAGCGAGTTTGCTCCGAGCGGTGACGGCACACCGGCTCCTACCGCTACAGCGAGTCCGGTTCCGACCACCAGACCCACTACCGTACCCGGTGGTAACATCGGCGGCGGCGGTGGCGGCGGCGGTGGCGGCGGTGGCGGCGGCGGTGTCAGCCCGTCAAGAGCCACAGCGAAGCCTACCGCTACGACAAAGCCCGGCGCTACAGAAGAGCCGGGAGCAACCGCTCAGCCGGATACGGCTACGCCGCAGCCCGGAAATACAACAGCTTCGGATCCGAATAAGCCGTTTACAGACCTTGAGAATTACCAATGGGCAGAGGAATCGATATATTCACTTTACGCAAAGGGTATAATTTCGGGAACAAGCGCTACTACATACAGCCCTGCCGATAATATCAAGAGAGGCGACTTTATGCTGATCCTCTCGAGAATGTTCGGTATAAACGATGAATTTACAGAGAATTTTGCGGACGTTCCCGCCGACAGCTATTACTACAACGCCATCGGCAGCGCCAAGGCGGCCGGAATAGCGACGGGAGACGGCGAAAACTTTATGCCTCAGAACGCGATAACGCGTCAGGATCTTATAACGCTTGCTTATAGGACGTTCCTTAACGCGGGATATATCGAGGAGGCCGCCGACACAACCGCGCTCGATGCATTCGGCGATAAGGGCGCTATTGCGGATTACGCTCTCAATGCTATGGCATCCATGGTTTCTGCCGGAATTATAACAGGCGATGGAGAAAATGTTAATCCTACCGCTAACGCGACGCGTGCTGAGGTAGCGGTAATGTGCTCACGTATGTCGAATATGATGAACTAACATATTCAACTGGGAGGTACGGTAAAATGTATAGGAAATTTATATCCGCTCTGCTGGCCGGGGCTATGGCTTTGGGCTGTATAACCGGCTTTGCCGAGGGCGGATATTCAGAGGAAGAAAAGGCTACGCGTAAGGTATACGTGCACGCGAATGATACCCAGAGCGGAAATGTTACTACCGTGTATATGGGTGATAACGTGAACGCGTACCTTGCGGTAGACGACCCCAACAAGGGTGATTTGGGAGATGCGGCAGATAAGAATGATCCGATCAAATATCATAAAGAACCTCAGTATGATATGAACGGATATATAGTAAAATTCTATTACGACCCGAATTTCTTTAAGCTTTCGGGCGCCGCCGACACACTCGGCGCGAGCGGAATAGATTATACTATCCCCGGAAAGAAGGAGGATTTCGTTCAAAACGCGGATCCTAACGCTACGCCCGACCCGGAGGGGGGAGATACCGGATGGGATCCCGGTAAGATCGATCCCGGAAAATTTAAGGAAGGCTACCTTATTCACAGGCATGGCGACGGCGAGGAAACGATCGGCGGTATAAAATATAAAACCGCTTACGCGACTATCCTCTTTAACGGTATGTGGCTGCCGGATAAAACCAATGTCACTATGGTGGGCGAGGATTGGTATGATTTATGCTCGCTTCCGCTTACTCCGTTAAAAACGGGAACAACGCAGGTGTTCATAGAGGAAAACGACACACAGGAGCATGACTCGCTCGAGCTTCTCGCGAAGGATAAGGAAGGATATCCGCCCAACTTCACGTTCTCAGCGGAAAACGGCGGACGTCACACAATTATTATAAAAAATAAGCTCAGACCCGACCCGCCGGTGGCAAATCCCGGTACGGGCGAGTATTCGGGAGAATGTAATGTCAAGCTCTCCCTGGAGAATGCGCAGGATATAAAGGACGGCTGTCAGATACAGTATTTGCTTCGCAACGCGGCGGTTGACAATCAAAACTCGCCCGGACGCGACGAACCCGGACTCTGGTACGATCCTGACAAGACGGAGATAAAAATACAGTCAAATACCGTTCTCTGGTGTCGTACATACCGTCCGAGCGACAACGTGTACAGTGACTGGACGTCTTATCAGTATTCAATCAAGCCGCCCGCTCCCAAGCTGTTTTTAAGGAACGTCGCTAACGAGCCGCAGATGGATGTATTCTATTCTACGTACAACCCGTTCAGGGTATATGTTTCCACAACGGAAACATATTCGAACCTGGTAGGCTCGGATGAGGTGTTCTACACCTATTCGCGTTCCATCGGAACGGACGATGTATCGCTTGCGTCGGAGGAGTCGGACGCCGCGTATGAGAAATGGGTCAAGGTCAATCCGCAGGATAACAGTATCTGGATAGACCAGTCACGCGAGATAAGACTTGTAAACCGCCGTCCCGCGCTGGACAGCGAAGGCCAGGCGACCGGTAAGTATATGTTCAGTGACGTGTCGTTCTATTCCCTCGGTATACGCCCGAGGGAGGTAGTGGCGACGCCTAAAAGCGCGGAAGCGGAGGACGTCGGCCAAGACCGTGAACATAAACCGCTTACAAACGGTCACGGAGTAGTGCTTACGAGTGATACAACGGATGCGGACATATACTATACGCTTGACGGCAAAGACCCCCGCGCGTATGGTATAAAATATGTCAGATCAACGGATCCCGCTAATCCGACAAGAATAAATATTACGCGCAGCTGTACGCTTCGCGCCGTTGCGGTGTATAAGGGCGTATACAGTGAGGTAACGTCATTTACATATCATATCGACCCCGATGCGGAGGATAGAATTATAGCTATTCCCGACGGCGGAACATATGAGGATGGTGTAGATGTATGGCTTGAATCGCCGACCGGACGTGATATTTGGTATACGGATGATGGTACGTCCCCGGCGGCCGCCGGCTCGAATCCTCAAAAATATGACCCGAGCAAACCGCTGCATTTTGATAAGGATACAACGGTTAAAGCGGTTACAAAGAACGCCGATGGCACATGGGCGACGGTATACGAGTTTAATTATGTCGTAAAGCCGTCCGCTCCGATAATCGAGCCGCCGTCAACGCAGTTCGCGGCAAACGGCGAGGCTTCGATATATGTGCCCAAGTATGCGGACCATAAGGACTACATACTCTATTACACCACAGACGGCAGCGATCCGACAGACCCGAACAATAAAAAACGTATCGAGGTCAGAGGCGACCGCGAAAAGGTCGTAATTGATAAGTATACCGAAATAAGAGCGGCTGTATACAACGGCGAGGAATACTCGGACGTTGTGACGGAGACGTACGATATTATCGGCTCGCGTCCGTCAAAGCCGATGGTTTCGCTTGAACCGGGCGTGTACGTTGTACCGAATGGAAGCAAGAACACGTATACCACGGAGTTCCTGCCCGTGCCCGAGGGCGTGACGATTTACTATACCGTAGGATATAAGGGCGATGCAGACAGCATATATCCGCCGCCCGACCCGAACTACGGAGTATGGCAGCAGTATACGCCGGGCGACGACATCGAGCTTCACGGACAGACGATGATAAAGGCTGTCGCGGTCAACGCGTACGGAACACGAAGCGATATCGGCATATTCCAGTACACGATCGTGCCCGATACGCCGAATCTGCCGGAGGACGCGACACTCACCGAACTTGATTGCATTCCGGTTGAATCTGTACCGGGAAGTACCGTTGATTATGAGATCAACGGATTTAAGAACTCGGTTACGGTACCGGAGGACGGCAAGTTCTATATTAATCCCGAAAACGGAAACGCGTATGATAATCCCGAATTTACGGGTACGCCGCTCGGAACGGAAAATAATGATTTAAGCAATTTCCGTGACGCGAAGCAGTTTGATTTGGATGTCAAGAGTACGCTCGACGGTCAGGAAAGCGGTTCCAGTCAGCGCAGATATACGATAAGTCCGTCGGGAGAGAAGCCGACGCTTGCGATGCCGTTCGCGGATAAGCCGTCGGGTGAGTATTCCGAGCCGAATGGATTTGACGTTCATTTCGATTCGCTTAATCCCGACGCGAATATCTATTATACGCTTGACGGAACAGACCCGAGAACCTCGGATACCCGTCAGAAATATGACCCGAATGACCCGCCGCATATCAGCGATGATACTGTTGTAAAGGCGTGCGCGGAGGACGACAGTGGTAATACAAGCGATGTTTCCGCTTATGTATATGACATGGTTCCGCCTGTACCGGTGATCACTACGCCGTCGGGAACATATACAAGCTCGGTTACGACTGAGATCAAGCTGCCGGACGGATATGACCCGGATAAGTATGAGATCATGTATACAAGAAGCGGGGATAATCAGTATTTCCCGTACCCGGGCGGTACGATAGAAATTGCGGCAACAGCCTCGATAAAGGCGTATGTTGTCGAAAAAGCGACGAATGAGCGCGGCGACAGCGCGTCGGCATTCTATATAATCAATACCAGCGAACGCAAGGGAAGTGTGCTTGCCGAGCCGGAGCCGAGCGTTTATGAAGTAAAGGAAATGTCGCGCGGCGGACTGCTTGCCAACGGTATATCTCTTAAGAAGGGCGCGAACAGCGACCCGACTGCTCAGATAAGCTATGAGTATGAATATACGTTAAGATGGGATGAGGAAGATGTATATCATTCTCCGCAGAACATGGTATATAATTCGCTTGCGCCGATTATGGTAATGCCGTCGTGGTGGACGCTGAAGATCACCGCGCGGTTAATTGACGAAAACGGCGCGCCTCTTGCGGGCAGCGAGGAGACCTTCGAGTACGAGTTCTATGATGAAACAGACCCGCGCCCGACTCCCACGCCCACACCGACGCTTGAACCGACGGTTTCACCCGCGCCTACGGATACGCCCGCGCCTACCGCTACGGCGACCGTTAGTCCGAGTATGGGCCCGACGCCGACGCCGTATAACGGCGGTGGCGGTGGCGGCGGAGGCGGCGGCGGATACGGCCGCCGAGCAACGCCGAAGCCGACAATGACCGCGAAGCCGGCCGCGACACCCGCCGCTACGCCTACATCCACGGGCGGCGCGCCGAGACCGACTGAAAAGCCGAAGTATACAGTTGACTATTTCGGAAACGAAGAACCCAACCACTGGCATTATATCAATGGTTATCCCGACGGTGAGGTTAAGCCGGAGAATAATATTACCCGTGAGGAAATTGCGCAGGTGGTATTTAACATATTGGAGCGCACCGAGGGAATAAGCGAAAATGATATGCAGGAATATCCTGATGTTGATACGGAGCGTTGGTCGGCAATCGCTATAGATTCGCTTACCGACACTTATATCCTGACAGGTTATCCCGAGGGCGATTTCAGGCCCGAGAGAGAGATGACGCGAGGCGAGTTCTGCACGATGATATCGCGCTGGATCGAGCTTGAGCCGAGGGGCGGCGAACCGCCGTTTACCGATATACCGCAGGATCACTGGGCGTTAGGCTATATTAACGCGATGTATAACGACGGACTTATAAACGGTTATGAGGACGGCACGTTCTGGCCCGACCGCAGCCTGAGCCGCGCGGAGGCGGTGACGATTATAAACCGCATACTCGGCAGAAAACCGCTGCGTGAGTATTTGCAGACAGCGGATATCAATCCGTTCCCCGACTTGGATGAGGATAAGTGGTACTTTGAGGATGTTCTCGAGGCGTCTGTTGAGCATGATTATACACTGGACGACCATGACTACGAGGCGCATTGGACAGTGACGGATTTGCCTGACGCGGCGAAGCTGCCAAAAGAGTCGGCCGAACCGACCGATGAACCAAAACCCGACGGAACGGCCGAACCGGCCGATATACCGCCCGAGCCGACAGGAACGGCAACGCCTACGGATGAACCGACAACGGAATAAAAATCAAAAGAGAGCGGAGTCATATCCGCCCTCTTTCAGACCGTACGACATGTTCGTGCGGTCTGAAAGGGGAAAAATATACGAAAGGAGGCGCAGTCAATAATGAAATTGGTATTCATTGGAACCCCCAGGGGGGGGGGTT
>CANQYQ010000023.1 GCA_947628155.1 uncultured Clostridia bacterium | reverse complement strand
CCTTTAAATACCTCGGGAACTCAACCTCCGCCGCCGCTTTTATCACGGTCACGTCTGCTCCGCGCGCCGCGGCCGCCTTTGCCAAGGCAAGTCCCATTTTACCGCTTGAGTGGTTTGTGATAAAGCGCACCGGGTCAATTGCCTCACGCGTCGCTCCGGCTGTTATAAGCACGGATTGACCGGTCATGTCCTTTTCGTGCGATACAGCGCGCTCGATATAGTCAAACAGCGTTTGTTCGTCCGGCATCCGCCCGTCGCCGATATCGCCGTTGGCGAGCATGCCGTTATCCGGCTCGATTATTTCATAGCCAAGATGGGCGAGGTAGTCGATATTCTCCTGTACGATCGGGTTATGGTACATATTATGGTTCATAGCGGGCGCGATTATTTTCGGGCACGTACACGCCATAATGGTGGTGGTAAGCATATCGTCGGCGATGCCGGACGCGATTTTGCCAATCACGTTAGCGGTCGCGGGCGCGGCGATAAACGCGTCCGCCGCCTTCGCAATCGATACATGCTCAACGCTGTATTCAAAATTTCTGTCAAATGTATCGTCGAGACACTTACATTTTGTAAGCGTTTCAAATGTGAACGGATGTATAAAATTTTCGGCGTTTTTGGTCATTATGACCTGCACGCGCGCCCCTGCTTTTATAAGCATCCGGGCGAGATTCGGGATTTTATAGGCGGCAATTCCGCCGCTGACGCCTATTACTATAAATTTTCCTTTAAGCATGCCCGTTTCCTCCTGTTTGATGATTTTGACATAATTATATCACAGTATGAGGAAAAAAGCAAATTTAAAAAAATTACCGCCGATATTACTATAGCCAAAAGCGCATACTAAAACCGGACAAGGACCGGTTTAATGCCGCTGCGGGCAATTCATGAATTGGTTTATTAAGGGAAAGGAGGATGAGAACGATCCGCGAAATTTTTGAAGATCCTCCCGTGCCGACCGTACTCGGCGCTCCTCTCGCCGGCGACGTCGTACCGCTTTCGGAGATAGACGACGCGGCGTTTGCCGGGAAGATTTTAGGCGACGGCGTTGCCATTGAACCATCGGAGGGACGCCTTGTAGCGCCGTGTGACGGGATAGTTACCGGTGTGTTCCATACGGGGCATATCGTTAATATCCGCTCTAACGACGGCTGTAAAATTCTTCTTCATATCGGACTTGACACCGTACATCTGTGCGGAAGATTTTTCCGACCTGTCGCGCGCCCGGGCGATAGGGTGAAAAAGGGAGATTTGCTGGTGAGCTTCGATATAGGGTCGGTTCGTTCGGCGGGATTTAGACTTACCGCGCCGATGATCATCTGTAACAGCGCCGATTATGCGGCAGTTACGCCCGTCGCTTCGGGAACAATACTTGCCGGGGACAGCCTGCTCGACTTGCGATGACAAAAAAATACCGGTTCGCACCGGTATTTTTTGCGGGGAATTTAAAGATCCCTCGTGGTATTTGTTATGATCCGCCGCGCCGTTTGCCGCGTTATTTAAACGCCGGATGCTTAAACTCGGAATTTTTAAACGGGTTGTTTTCCGGTGACGGTTCGGACAGGCTGAAATACATTTTTGCCGCTTTTGTCGTTCCGAAATCACGGTCGGAGCCGGTTTTCTGCACCTTGTTGAACGCCTCGCGGAACATCGCGTTATGCGCCTCCTCGCGGTTTAAGAGATAGTCGATGGTTTCCTTGACATAGCGGTCGTCGATCTGGCGGTAGAGATATTCATATACCACCTTCGCGCGCTGCTCCGAAGCGATGTTTGAAAGCAGATCCGCGCATAAATCACCGGTAACGCTTACATAATCCGCTGTCCAGGAATATCCCGACGCGTTTGTGAGCGCGGGACTGAGCCCCGTCAGAACGTGGGTCTCTATTTCGCCGACGCCTGTCTTTTTATAGTCTACCTCACGGCCGTTAAGCATATTGATAGTCTCCGATACCATTTCCATGTGGCTCAGCTCCTCGGCCGCGATATCCATAAACAAGTCCTTTATTTCCGGGTCCCTTATGCGAAAGCTTTGCGACAAATACTGCAGCGCCGCTTTTAATTCACCGTTTGCGCCGCCCAATTGCTCCTGCATAAGAGCCGCGTACTGCGGGTTTGGACGCTCCACATTGACCGGATGAAATAATTGCTTTTCATGTTTGAACATAATTCTCACTCCAATCTGTTGATGTACATCTATTTTGCCGATTATACGGGCGAAATATTCATAATGAACATCGGAAAATAACGTATTTTCGGCAATTTGTAAAAAAATCGGCAAAATAACAAAAAAGTGTTGATTTTTTCAAGGGGGTGTGGTATGATAGTTCGGTATGAAAATACACACGCGTGCGGATTTTGCGCAAGTTGCCCTTTTGCCGGGGTCTGCGCGGAAGATGACGCGCGCGGAGGAAAATAAAAACCATAGGAGGAAAAACAAATGGCAAACATTATTTCAATGAAGCAGCTGCTTGAAGCGGGCGTTCATTTCGGTCACCAGACAAGAAGATGGAATCCCAAAATGGCGGAGTACATCTTCACGGAGAGAAACGGTATCTATATCATCGATCTCCAGAAAACCGTAAAGAAGATCGAGGAAGCGTATTATTTCGTACGCGACATCGCGGCGGCGGGGGAGAGCATCCTTTTCGTCGGCACGAAGAAGCAGGCGCAGGACTCCATTAAGGAGGAAGCGGAGCGCGTAGGCATGTATTATGTAAACGCGAGATGGCTCGGCGGTATGCTCACAAACTTTAAGACGATTCAACAGAGAATAAACCGTCTTGCGCAGATTAACAAGATGGAAGAGGACGGAACGTTTGATATGCTCCCGAAGAAGGAGGTAATTAAGCTTAAGCTCCAGCGCGACAAGCTTGAAAAGTACCTCGGCGGTATAAAGGAAATGAAGAAGCTCCCGGGCGCTATGTTCGTAGTAGACCCGCGCAAGGAGAAAATTGCTATATCGGAAGCGCATAAGCTCGGAATACCCGTTGTCGCTATAGTTGATACCAACTGCGACCCTGACGAGGTCGATTACGTGATCCCCGGCAACGATGACGCTATACGCGCGGTCAAGCTTATTGCTTCGACTATGTCAAACGCAATCATAGAAGGCAAACAGGGCGAGGACGCGCTCGCGGAGGATACATCGGAACCCGCTGATCCCGCGGATGAAGCTCCCGCTGAGGAATAATTAGAATTTAACCGGAGGAATATATAAAATGGCAATTTCAGCTAAAATAGTTAAGGAATTAAGAGAAATGACGGGCTGCGGCATGATGGACTGCAAGAAGGCGCTCACGGAAACAGACGGCGATATGGATAAGGCTGTTGAGTATCTTCGCGAAAACGGCCTCGCGAAGGCCGCGAAGAAGGCGGGCAGAGTCGCGGCGGAGGGTATTGTTCTCGCGTACACCGAGGGCAAGGTTTCGGTCGTTGTCGAGGTTAACGCTGAAACAGATTTCGTTGCCAAGAACGAGCAGTTTGTAGACTTCGTAAAGACCGTGGCAAAGGCGATAGTTGACGCGGACCCCGCTGACGTTGAGGCGTTAAAGGCTGTCGAGGTCGATGGAACGACAGTAGGCGATATGCTCACCGAGAAAATCGCTACAATCGGCGAAAACATGAACATCAGACGCTTCGTCCGCTATGAGGGCGACTGTGTAACATATATCCACGGCGACGGCAAAATCGGCGTTATCGCGAGATTTGATACCGACGTTGCGGATAAGGACGGATTTACGGCCATGGGTAAGGATGTGTGCATGCAGATCGCGGCAATGAGCGCTCCGTATTTAAATCGCGAGAGCGTTCCCGCGGATGTTGTGGAGCACGAGAAGGAGATCCTTACCGTTCAGGCAATGAACGAGGGTAAGCCCGAGGCGATAGCCAAGAAAATGGTTATGGGCAGAATCAATAAATTCTATAAGGAAAACTGCTTGCTTGAACAGGAATTTGTTAAGGATGGCGATTTGAGCGTTAAGCAGTATATCGATAACGCCGCGAAGGCTATGGGCGGTACGGCGGCGCTTGTTGAGTACGCTCGTCTTGAAAAGGGCGAGGGCATTGAGAAAAAGGAGGACGACTTCGCCGCAGAGGTCGCTTCAATGATTAAATAATTTTATGATCTATCGAAAAACGGTTCATGGCGCATGGACCGTTTTTCTTGCATTTTAGAGGGTAATATGTTAGAATACTGTATTATAAAACCATATTTGGGAGTGAGAATGAATTATGACGAAATTTGATGAATTTAAAGAAGGAGTAAAGGGAAAAAATATAACGGTAATAGGTATCGGAATATCAAACCTCCCTCTTATACGTTTTCTTGCCGGAATCGGGGCGAAAGTCAAAGCGTGTGATAAGCGCGGGAAGGAGGATTTGGGAGATACGTACGCGGAGCTTGCGGATATGGGCGTTTCAATGTGCCTGGGCGCGGATTATCTTGACGATATCTGCGGAGATATAATTTTTAAAACTCCCGGAATGCGTTTTGATACGCCCGCGCTGCTTAACGCCAAGGCTAAGGGCGCTGTCGTTACGTCCGAAATGGAGGTGTTTTTCGACGTATGCCCGTCGCATATGATCGCGGTGACCGGCTCTGACGGCAAAACCACGACCACCACGCTCATTCATAAGATGATGACTGATGCGGGCTATAAAACATGGCTGGGCGGAAATATCGGGAATCCGCTGCTGATACAGGCGGGAGAAATGCGGGAGGATGATTGGGTAATTCTCGAGCTGTCATCGTTCCAGCTTCATACTATGCATAAGTCGCCCGAAATAGCGGTTATTACCAACATCAGTCCAAACCACCTTGATATGCACCACGGCTACGGCGAATATATAAGCGCCAAGGAAAACATAATGCTCTACCAAGACAAGAACGGCGTTCTTGTCACAAACGCCGACAATCCCGTAGCGGCGGATATCGGCACTGAGGCGAAGGGCGAAGTCAGGTATTTTTCGCGCCGCGGCAATAAGGATGCGTTTGTGCGTCTTGACGGTGAGATGATTATGCGCGGCGATACGGCGGTGCTTAATATTAACGATATAAAAATCCCGGGCATGCATAACGTTGAAAACTACATGACTGCTATCGCGGCGGTATACGGACTGGTCGATGATGACGTGATATGTAAAATTGCGAGGGATTTCGGCGGTGTGGAGCATCGTATAGAGCTTGTCAGAACGCTTGACGGGGTGAAATACTACAACAGCTCGATCGACTCAAGTCCGAACCGGACAATTAATACATTAAGCGTTTTCGATGAAAAGGTTATTATGATCTCCGGCGGAAAGGATAAGGGTATAAAATATGACGCCATCGGCCCGGCGATACGTGACCATGTAAAAACGCTGATCCTGATAGGCATGACGTCGGCGGCGATAGACGCGGCATACAAGGCTACGGGAGACGACTCGGTTAAAATTATATATGTAAATGATTATCCGACCGCTGTAAATACCGCGCGCGCCGAAGCGCGGGAGGGCGATATTGTATTGCTGTCGCCCGCGAGCACAAGCTTCGATATGTTCAGGAATTTTGAGGAACGCGGACGGCTGTTTAAAAAGCTTGTGAATGAGCTTAAATGAGGTAAAAATGAGAAGTCTGATTAAAGAATTAAGCGATATGCGGGCCATATCCGGCTCGGAATACAGAATAAATAAAGAAATAGCGCAAATGTTCATGCCGTATGCCGACGAGGTCCGCATAGACGCTCTCGGCAGTGTCATCGCCGTAAGGGAATGCGGTATCGAGAACGCGCCGAATGTTATGATCGAGGCGCATTGCGACGAGATTGGCCTGATCGTGACTGACATAACCGACGAGGGTTTTTTGACGTTCGGCCCGGTCGGCGGCATTGACGCGCGTATTTTGCCGGCGTCGGTCGTAACCGTTCACGGGAAGCGCGATATCGAGGGTGTGATAGGCATAAAGCCGGACTATCTGCTCGAGGAGGGCAAGTCCGTAAAAATGAAGGACATGGCGATCGACGTCGGAATGGACGCGGCCGAGGTAAGGAAAATCGTGTCGATAGGCGACGGCGTAACGCTGCCGCAGTCGGTGGGGGATCTCGGGAAAAAGCAGTTTTCCGGAAAAACTCTCGACGACCGCGCGTCATTGGCGGCGGTGATCGAGATGATGAGGCGGTTAAAGGATAAGCAATTAAACGTCAACGTGTATGCATGCGCGCATACGCAGGAGGAGGTCGGCTGCCGGGGAGCGAAGGTGTCGGCGTTCGGTATAATGCCGGACATGGCGATAGCGATCGACGTAACGCATGGCGTAACGCCGGATAATTCGTACAACGCTTTTCCTGTCGGACAGGGGATAACAATTTCGCTCGGGCCGAATATCCACCCCAAATTATCGGAACGGCTTATAAAAACAGCCGACGATAACCATATAAAATACGCGCTTGAGGTAGACGGCGGAGAGACGGGCACAGACGCGTGGGAAATTCAGATTGCCGGAGCGGGAATACCGACGGCGCTGCTGTCGATACCGCTCAAATATATGCATACAAGCGTTGAAACGCTCGCTGTATCGGACGTTAAGGCGCTTGTAAAGCTGCTTGTGAATTTTATTGAAGGACAGGAGGGAGATACACAATGGTTGAAGCTGTAATCGAACTCAGTAATTTAAACGGCGTGAGCGGCAATGAAAACGCGGTCAGGGAATATATATTAGAGCGTATAAGCCCACTTGCGGATGTTATACGCGTTGATAATTTCGGAAGTATAATCGCGTTTAAAAAGGGCAAAAGGAGTGATAAAACGGTAATTTTGTCCGCGCATATGGACGAGGTCGGCTTTATCGTAAGCAAAATAACCGATACGGGATTTGTAAAGTTTAAATCCGTAGGAGAATTTGATACGCGGAATATTGTGTCAAAATGCGTGAAGATAGGCAGCGCGGGAGTTGACGGTGTGATCGGCATGAAAGCGGTGCACCTTCAGAAAAAGGATGAACGTGAAAAAACGGTCGAGATAAAGGATTTGTATATAGACATCGGCGCAAAGAATAGATCTGACGCGCAAAAGCGTGTCAAGCCGGGCGATTATATATCGTTCCCGCCGTCAGCGGCGCGCCTTGGCAGGTATATACGCGGAAAGGCGCTTGATTCACGCGCGGGCTGCGCGTGTCTTTTGAAGCTTATGGAACAGCAATACGACAACGATGTGTATTTTATATTCACGGCGCAGCGCGAGATAGGTATGCGCGGCGCGGCGGCCGCGATGTACGGTATAAACGCCGGCCGCGCGCTGGTGATAGAGGGAATAGAGTCGGCGGATATGTACGGCGTAAAGGACAAGGATATCACCGCGAAAATCGGCGGCGGAGTATGCGTCGATTTTATGGATAAATTCGCGATGCCGGACGCGCGCATGACAAAGCGGTTTTACGAGCTTTTGAAAAACGCGGGAATATCCGTTCAGGAAAAGCATAACGCAATCGGGTTGACCGACGCGGGCGGCATACAGCGCGCGTGCGAGGGTATTGTTACGGCGTGCATCGCGGTGCCGGTGAGGTATTCGCATACACAGTCTTGTGTGATAGCGGGATCGGATTTGGAGGCGGCGGTCAATGCCGCACGGATTTTTGCGGGAAAGGCGGAGTTTTAATGAAATTACTTGAAAAGCTTACAATGGCCGACGGCGTATCGGGCGGCGAGGACGCGGTCAGGGATATGATCATAAGCGAGATAAAAAAATACTGCGACGATATAACGGTTGACGCTATGGGAAGCGTTATCGCGCATAAAAAGGGAAAAGGCAAAAAAATCATGTTTGCCGCCCATATGGACGAGATAGGCGTTATAGCGACGTTTATCGACGATAAGGGATTTATTCGTTTTTCAAATGTCGGCGGTATTTACACTAAGGAGATCCTCTATTCGCGCGTGAGGTTTAAAAACGGCATAATAGGCGTTATCGGCGCGGAGGAAGAGGAATTTAACAAAAAGCCGTCGCTCGATAAAATGTTTATAGATATCGGCGCGAAAAGCAGAGCCGAAGCGGAAAAATACGTGTCGGTAGGGGATACCGCCGCGTTTGCCGGCGGATATACGGAGCAGAACGGCGTGGTTATAGCTAAGGCGCTTGATAACCGCGCGGGCTGCTATATACTTATTGAGGCGATGAAAAAGCTTAAAAGGAATAAAAACGACTTGTATTTTGTATTCACAACGCAGGAGGAGGTCGGCCTTCGCGGCGCGAAAACCGCCGCGTACGCTGTTGCTCCCGAGTACGCCGTAGCGGTTGACGTGACGGATACCGGGGATACGCCGGAGGCGCCGAAAATGGCGGTGAGCCTGCATCGTGGCGCGGCGATAAAGGTCATGGACCGCTCGGTAATGTGCGATGTTGATGTGCGGGAAGCGATGATCGCCGCGGCAAAAAAGGCGAAAATCCCGTACCAAATGGAGGTACTGAACATAGGCGGGACGGACGCGGGCGCGATACATCTGACCCGCGCGGGCGTGAAAACGGGCGCGATATCGCTGCCGCTAAGATATATGCATTCACCGTCTGAAACCGCGTCAATTGCGGATATAAACGCTTGCGTGTCGCTTACGGCCGCGATAGCGGATACACTTTAATGTTAAACCGCCTTACGGCGGTTTTTTTATGAATTTTTTTCATTATACTGTAACGGATAAGCCGGTTTGCCGTCTAACGTATGAGGAGGTGAAACACAGTGGTCGATTTTGACGAAATATACGCGCGGTACTTTTCAAGGGTGTACAAGTTCGTCATGGGTCTTTGCCGCGATCCGTCGCTTGCCGAGGAGATCACGCAGGAGGCGTTTTTCAAAACGCTCAAAAGCGTGGATAAATTCAACGGCGAATGTGATATCGGGACATGGCTGTGCAAGATAGCGAAAAACACCTTTTATGATTATGTAAAGCGCAATAAGCGGCGCGGGGGAAATTTGCCGGAGGATTTGGCGTCGGACGAAAATATAGAGGAGCGGTTCGCCGACCGTGAAACGGCGTACGTGGCGTATAAAATCCTTCACGGCATGAGCGAGCCGTACCGCGAGGTTTTCTGGCTGCGTACCTTCGGGGAGCTGTCTTTCGCGCAGATCGGCGCACTGTCCGGTAAAACCGAAAGCTGGGCGCGGGTAACATATTACCGCGCGAAATTAAAGATAAGGGAGGAATTAAAATGAAATATCCGTGCGGGATAATACGGGATCTGCTGCCGTTGTATATAGACGGCGTATGCGGCTCGGACAGCGCCGCCGCTGTGGAAAATCATCTCCGGGAATGTGAGGGATGCAGGCGGCTGTACGGGGAAATGCGCTCGGAAACATGTCTTGACGGCCGCGCGGCAAACGAGTCGGAGGATGTAAATATGGAGGAAAGCTTAAAAAAGGTAAAGGGTAAAATCAACAGGAAAATTATGACAGCCGTAATCTGCGCGGCCGCTGCGGCGGTAATATTTGCGGTCGGGTACAGCGCGCTGTTTACTATGCCGCTTAAAAGCATATCCGTAAGCGAGGTAAAGGCGGACGCGGAGGTCTATCCGTTAAGCGATCTTGCGTCAAACGCGGAGGTGAACGACGGTTCGGTCGTCATACACGCGGACGGCAGCGACAACAGCGCGGTGTACAGTATCACGATACCGGATATGCCCGAAGCAAATGCGGCGGTATCGGGCGATACGATTGAAAAAAGCGGATACATGACGTCGATTTCATGGAGCAGTCCGTATTATATCAAGGTCATAAAATACGATCACGACGCGTCCGGAGACGGGAAAACGCTTTACGTAACAGGATTTAAAACCTCGGTCCTAGGCAATAAGCCGAGTGGCCATACAAATATTATAAAAAGTATGGAGTTCAGAGAAATAGACAGGATCGTGTATGTTGATGAGGACGGAGCGCAAACGGAGATGTGGCACAAATAAAGCGTCGCGCCGTTTCAATACGCGGGTCAAGATGCGGCATGAACACATGTCATAACGGGCATGCTTATGGCAATCACATTATACGCAAATCGGATAATTTGCCGGCAAAAAAGGGACTTTACAGTCCCTTTTTTTGTTATTTTCGATATCTTGAATTGGAATCCTTTGTATTTTTGCGCTGCCTGTCTATGCGTTCGGTCTTTCGGTAATTCGCGTTATTTATGCCCGACGCCTCCGCTTCTTTTTCCTCACGCGCTTTTTTAAGCTGCTGAATACGTCTTTTGCGCTCCTTCTTTTTCCGCAGATGACGCATATACATAGCGATGATTATAAGCAGAATTACGGGTATAAAGAAGAACGGACTTGTCAGTACCTTTAATATAATATGGAACACATGCAGAAAATGGTTCATCTCTACATCGTTGGTTGAAATAAGCGGCGCGGAGCCTATCTGCGTACCCTTGTACGTATACGTAACAGCGCCTATGGTATCGCCCTTTGCCACGGGCGCTTGAATATGCTCCGGCACGTCAACTGTACGTATTATATCAACCGAGCTGTCGATATTTGACGGAACAAGCGCGGTGAGCGCATCCTGAATCGTCAGCGCGACGCGTGAATCGTTCTTAGCCTCGTATACCGGCGATGATGAAATAATATCTCCCGGCGCGGCAAGCTGCTGATGCGTATAATTTGAAAACGCGAACTCAAACATCGAGCGCGTATCCGCGTATGTGTACGGGTCATCGTGCTCATCCATCTGATCACATTTCATCGTAACGGCTATCAGATTCATATCCGAGAATGATGCCGACGCGGCAAGACAATATCCCGCCTGTGACGTATGACCCGTTTTAATGCCCGTCGCGGGCGCATAAAACTGATAAAGCGAACGAATTGTACCAAGCAGCAGGTTGGTGTTAACAAGCGTTCTTTCCGCTTCAAGAGTGTACTTATTCGTTTGCGGGATCTTATATACAACCGTTTTTACAATATCGCGGAATTTTTCATTTTTCATACAATACTGAGCGAGCGTCGCCATATCGCGCGCGGTGGTATAATGATTATCGTCGTGACTGCCGCAGGCGTTAACGAAATGCGTATTTGTCATTCCCAAATCCGCGGCCTTCTGATTCATCGTTTCCACGAAAGCGTCCATATTGCCGCCCAGATGGAAGGCGATAACATTCGCCGCGTCGTTGGCGGAATGGATGAGCATA
The DNA here is from genome assembly GCA_947628155.1 of uncultured Clostridia bacterium. Taxonomy (GTDB): domain Bacteria; phylum Bacillota; class Clostridia; order UBA1381; family UBA1381; genus 12844. Next base: position 10,008 of record CANQYQ010000023.1, on the reverse strand, counting down.
GCCGAAACGAGCTGCTCAAGAGTAAGCTCCTCGCCTGTCAAAAGTCCCATCGCGGAATCCTCAGCGAAATTTACAGTCTGAAGCGCCTCATACGGCACCGTTACCGTCTGCGCCAAATCACCGGTTTCAAGCGCGATGATCGCCGTCATCATTTTCGTCATACTCGCCGGATAGAGCTTAACATCTATATTTTTTCCGTAAAGCAGCCGTCCGCTATCCGAATCGATAAGGATCGCCGCTTGAGAGCCGACAATATCCGGCGGCGTGAGCGCGGTATCCTCCATATATATCGTATCGCCGCTTACAGACGCGTCTGTGTCATTCGTATCCTGCTCGCCGTCGGTTACCTCGGACGAGTCACTGTCCCCGTCGGTATCAGCGTCCTGCGTATCGTCGCCGGTATCGTTATCGACCGACTCGCTTTGCGTCTGCTCATCAGATGTATCCGTATTATCCTCGTCGGCCAGCGCGAAACCGGCAGAGCCTATAAGCAACAGCGCCGAAAGCAGCAGCGCCGTCATTTTTTTTCTTCTCATTTTAACAGATTCCTCCGTGTGGATTATTTTCATCATAATAAACCTTTAGATATAGATTATACATGAGTTTACATAATAATACAAGCAATGTAACAAAAACTTTGTCAAATCGTAGTTAAATTTTAACCTATGCAGTATTATTTGAAATAAAAGTTAAAAAAAGTAAAAATTTTTATAAAAAAGTATATGAAATTTCAAATAAATGTGATATACTTATTGTGTTTATATTATTATTCTTATAAAATGGTGTATGGAAGGGGTATCTGAGTGTATTTATCCGGAAAGGGAAAAATAATTGCTGCCATATGCGTGATAGCCGCCGCGTTTTGCGCCGGACTGATAATCGAGCATATAGACAATGAGCCTCTTGTCGAGGAGATGACGTCTACAGCTGAGGATTTTCCGAAAAGCTTTGATTATGAAAATCATTTTACCGACGGCTTGCTAAATATCAACGCGGCGACAGCTGAGGAGCTTACGGAGCTTGACGGAATAGGTGAAAAGCTGGCCGAGCGTATTGTGGCGTATCGTGACGAACACGGTGCGTTCCTTCAAACGGAAGGGATCATGCTCGTGCCGGGAATAGGCGAATCGGTGTATGAGCAAATTAAAGATAATATAACTGTTGAATGAATAACGGAAAGAGGATAAGAAAATATGAAAATATTGGTTGTTGATGATGAGCGGCTTCTTGTTAAAGGCCTGAAATTTAATTTGGAGCAGGAGGGGTATCAGGTAGAGACTGCCTTTGACGGCGAGGAGGCGATACGGCTTGCGCATGACGAGAGCATATCGCTGATTTTGCTCGACCTTATGCTGCCGAAGGTGGACGGATTTACCGTTTGCCGCACTATACGCGGATTTTCGAATGTTCCGATTATAATGGTTACCGCGAAAAGCGAGGACATAGACAAAATTCTCGGCCTTGAATACGGAGCGGATGATTACATCACAAAGCCGTATAATATACGTGAGGTTTCCGCGCGTATAAAGGCGATACTTCGGCGTGTAAATCCCAGTCCGAAGGGCGATAAAAATAAAATTGTCATGTCGGGGAATATTATTCTCGATTATAATTTCCGGCGTCTGCAGATGGGGGATAAAACCATTGAGCTTACAAGCAAGGAATTTGATTTGCTTGAGCTGTTTCTGCGCAATCCCGGCAAGGTATATACGCGTGAGAATCTGCTTGATATAGCGTGGGGATTCGATTATCCGGGCGATGTGCGTACCGTCGATGTTCATATACGACGGCTGCGTGAAAAAATCGAGGAGAATCCCGCGGAGCCTAAATATATAATTACAAAGTGGGGTGTGGGTTATTACTATAAAAAGGCTTAAATTATTCACGCCGGCCCTAAAGGCCTGCCGTTCCATGCGCTTCACAATTGTCGCGACGTATCTGGCGGTTATATTGATAACGCTTGTGCTGATGATCGCATATACTCTCGGGTTGCTGAGAAACAATCTGTACGACAATGAATACATAGACATGTTCACCAAGGCGAATATAATATCGCAGAACGTTTCACAAGTGTGGACCAACGATACGCTCGTGAGCGAGGACAGCTTTAACGCGTGTGTGGAGCATTCTCTCGCCGGTACGAATATTCGCGGAGTTGTGACAAATACAGCGTATACCGCGCTTTATGACACAAATACGGACGCGGGCCTCATAGGCAAGGTATTTGTGCGCGACGTGCTGCGTTACGCGGTAAACGGTGAGCAGTCGCAGCTGACGGAGAAAACGGAGGGCGGCGGTGAAATGCTGAGTGTCGCCGTACCCGTAAAGATAAACGACGAGATAGTCGGGTGTGTGTATCTTGCGCAGAATGTAACGACGATCGATACCACCGTCGCGGCGGCTCGGACGAGTATGACTGTGTTCAGCCTTATTACAGCGCTTTTGATCGGTTTGCTAAGCATTGGTATAAGTACCGTCATTTCGGCGCCCATAGAGCAGTTTGTAAAAGCGGCGCGCGAGATATCAAAGGGCAATTTCTCGATCCGCATGAAGGGCGGATGGCATAATGAAATAAAGCAGATGAGCGAGACATTTAACTATATGTGCGATGAGCTTGAGCATCTTGAGGTGCAGCGCCGCAAATTCGTATCGGACGCGTCGCATGAGCTGAAAACGCCGATGGCCGGTATAAAGCTGATATGCGACAGTATAGTAAATGCCGAAAATATCGACATGGACACCGTTAAGGACTTTTTAAACGATATGTCCGCCGAGGTCGAGCGGCTTACCCGTATTATCGAACGGCTTTTGACGCTTACTCGTCTTGATTCAAGCGGGAACAAGATATTCCCCGAACAGGTGGATGTTGTTGAGCTGATCGAATATATCATTCAGAAGATAAAGCCGTTAGCTAAGGATAAGGGTATTATGCTTCATACATCCGGCGCGAACAGTATTATACAGCCTGCGATATGGGATTACGATAAAATTTTCGAGGCCGTATACAACATCATCGACAACGCGGTGAAATATACGCCGGAGGGCGGTTTTGTAAATATTAAGCTGCGCAGCTCCAACGCGTATGTAGAGATTTCCGTCGAGGACAACGGCCCGGGGATCCCCGAGGATGAGCGCGAAAAAATCTTTGACCGATTTTATCGTCTGGACGATTCGCGGTCACGCGATACGGGAGGAACGGGACTCGGACTTGCTATCGCGAAAGAGGTTATCCTTATGCACAAGGGAACGATCAGCGTTACGGAGGCGGAAAAGGGCGGCAGCGTATTTATAATACGGCTTCCGTATAAGCCGGTACTGGAGGAGGAAGAAGCATGAAAAAACGCGCTGCGATCATAGCTGCCGCGGCAGCGGTGATCATAATTGCCGCGGCGGTAATTGTCTATATGGGCATTGGCTCACAGGTCAGGGAATGCCAGCTGTATTTTTTAAATCAATCGGGGACTTCGCTTATTGTGGAGGACAGGCATGTTTCCTGCCATGACGAAAGTGATTTGCCCGAGGCCGTGCTTAATCAGCTTATAAAGGGTCCGGAAAGCAACCGCAACATGCGAGTTATAAACCGCCGCGCCAAGGTAAAATCGGTAACCGGCGACGGCGCGGGCAATTATACGGCAGACTTTTCCGCTGATTTCTATATGGATGACAGCACGAAAACGATTTTTTCCGTGTACGCGGTCGTTAAAACGCTATGCTCGATTAATGGGATAAACAGTGTAAAGGTAACGGTCGACGGACAGGATTTTACGTCTGCAGACGGCAGTATAATCGATTCGCTTACGTCCGAGGATATAAATTTGTCCATCGATACGGATACGAGTGAAACTCACGACGTGCTGCTGTACTTCTTTGACCCGGCGTCAAACAAGCTTGCGCCCGAAACGCGCACGATTCGCATTACCGACCAGCAGCCGCCGGAGCAGTACATTATAAACGAGCTCATCAAAGGACCGGAGGACAATGCGCATGATCCGGTTCTGTCAAGCTCCACAACGCTCATTTCCGTGACGATTTCGGAAAATATAGGTTTTGTGAATTTCGCTCATAATTTTATTGATAAAAATACCGGTTCGCCCGAGGCGGAAGAACGTGCGATTTTTGCGATCGTTAATTCCATGACCGAGCTTGAGGGTATTTCAAAGGTTCAGTTTTTGATAGAGGGCAAAAAGGCCGAAAAATTCGGCACAATATCTATCGAACATCCGATAGGGAGAAACACGGATATAATAGCGTAAAAAACCGCTTCGGCGGTTTTTTTAATCTTTGGGCGGGCGTCAAATCGGGACGATCAAATCATCGCGGGAGATGTTGTATAGTCGTGTCCGCAGACGCGGCGGTGGGGAGCGGCGGAGCACATAAAGAATATATCGGTCGCGTACAGATCCGCCGCGAACATTTTATCGGATCTGTCATACGACGCCGCCTTCGTGATAATATCGATCCCGTTTTTTTCGCTTATTTCGCGAAGCAGTGCGCGTCCCGTGCCGCTGAACGCGAGCACACGCGCGTAAGACGGCGCGCCGTGTTTCACGGGTAATTCGAGTACCGACGCGAGCACGGCGCGTCGTACCTGACTCAGGGTATATCGTTTCGTTTTTGCCGCCGCGCATATCGCATCAAAACCGTAATTTTTCATCGCGGCGGCCTTTACACGGCTTGCCAGTCCCTCGGGAGCGTACCGCATGATCCGCTCGGCGGGAACGGAGCGGAGAGTGCCGGTGATGAATCCGTCCAGTCTTGATATGTCGAAGCTCATATCGGCCGTATTGTATATTTTGTATGCGGCTTCGGGAACATACGCGCTGTAATCATCGCCGCCGCGGATTAATCCGCGTATATATGAAGCGCAGGCGATGCCGTTTTTTTCTTTGCCGTCGTGTTCCGCGCCTATTCGCTGTATCGCGAGGGGTTCGATCGAGCTGCCTGAATTGTTGAGAGCCTTAATATATTCAAGCGCGAGCAGATTATTTGGCTTTGACAAAATATCCGTGTCAATTTTACCGTTCCAGGCTTTAGCGTATGCCGCCGGATAACTCATGCCGCCGGAGATAAATTCGCGTATGCGCGAGGATATGTCCGGCGGTTCGGCCGCGGTGAGCCGCGCCGCGTTTATAAGCTGTTTAATATCGCCGTTTTCAGCGCCGAAATACAATGTATCGACCGTGCCGAGAGAGTTCAGAAGCGACACCGCGCCGAATGCGAAATCCCGCGCGGAGCTCAGGGCGTATCTGACCGGCAGCTCCAAAACAAGATCGCACCCGCATGAAACAGCGGCGCGGGCGCGCGTCCATTTGTCTGTTACCGCGATGCCGCCGCGCTGTGTAAAGTGTCCGCTCATTACAGCAATGACAGCGTCATTTTTTTGCTTTACCGCGTCAAGCTGATACTTGTGTCCGCTGTGAAACGGATTATATTCCGCTATTATTCCCGCCGTTTTCATACAAATCACCTCATGGAGGTATTATATAATATTTCACGGTATTTGTACAGTTAAATTTATATTTCCGCATAAATCATCCCTCGTTTTTGCCCAACCGTTCAGCGTATGCGGACGAATTGGCGAAACGCTTTAAAATTGCTTTGTTGACAAGTTAATCATGTTAGTTTATAATATCGTTAATAAAATTGCTTCGCCGGGCAAATGTAAAAGCCGAGGCGGGTAAATAAAGGAGGATATTTGATGGATAATCCGATAATGCGCTGTGACTATCCCGACCCGGACATAATTCGTGTCGGTGATGTTTATTATATGGTGAGTACAACTATGCATTTTATGCCGGGATGTCCGATCCTGAGGTCGTATGATTTGATGAATTGGGAGATCGTATCGTATGTGTACGATACATTGGAGGATAATTCCGCTCATGCGCTTTTGGACGGGCAAAACATATACGGCAGCGGCATGTGGGCGGCGACGCTCAGATATCATAAGGGCAAATATTACGTATGCTTTGCCGCGAATGACACGCATAAAAACTATTTGTTTGTGACAGATAATATTGAGGGAAAATGGGAGCGGTGCGAGATGGAGGGCTTTTATTATGACTGCTCGCTGCTCTTTGACGACGACGGCAGAGTGTATATTGTCCATGGTCAGGGCGATATCCGCCTTACCGAGCTGCGCCCGGATTTATCGGGGCCCTTGGACGGCGGAACGGACAGAATAATATTAAGCGACGAGAAGGATATTCCGCTGGGGTACGAGGGGAGTCATATATATAAAATACGCGGGAAATACTATCTTTTCACGATCCATGCCCCGGAGAGGGATAAATTTTTCCGTACCGAGGCATGCTTTGTTTCCGATTCCGTAAACGGTGAATTTAAGGGCGGAGATATCGTTCATGATGACCTGGATTTCTTCGGCAACGGTATTGCGCAGGGCGGGATAGTCGATACGCCTGACGGGGATTGGTACATGTTTCTGTTTCAGGACAGGGGCGCGGCCGGAAGGATCCCCGTGATACTGCCGTTTAAGTGGAAAGACGATTTCCCGTCCGTCGAAAAAATCCCGAAAGCCATATCCGTAAGCAGTACAAAACCCGGGTATGTGTGCAAACCGCTTTGGGGAAGCGATGAGTTTAAATATTCAGCGGATGAAAAGCTTAAGAGCTTTTGGCAGTGGAACCATAACCCGGATAATAAATTATGGAGAGCCGGAAACGGGAGGCTGGAAATCACAACGGATTCGGTTTGCGTGAATTTGTGCCGTGCGAGGAATACCTTGACGCAGAGGAGCGTGTTTCCGCGCTGCCGCGCCGAGGTCACCGTGGATGCATCGGGACTGAACGAGGGCGATTATTGCGGTATCGCGGCTCTCCAGTCAAATTACGGAGCGATAGCCTTGACAAAAAGGAACGGGAAAGCCGTACTCGTGATGATGGCGAGGAAAAAGCCGGACGCGGAAAACGCGCATATTTACAACAGCGGACTGCGTTACGACAGCGATTTGCCGGAGGAATATGAAACCGCCGCCCTTGACGGCGATTGTGCGCGCATAGGTGTAAGCCTTGATTTTACAGGCCTTCGCGATGAAGCGGAATTTTATTATTACCGGAACGGGGAGAGGGTCAAGCTCGGCATAACGCACAAGCTGTATTTCTGGCTCGACCATTTCGTCGGCTGCCGTGCGGCGCTGTTTATGTATTCATCAAGGATTGCGGGAGGAACAGCGGCATTTTCGGATTTTATATATTCCGCCGAATCATAACAGATCCCCGTATTACCGCGCCGGCACTGCGGAATATCCGCGCGTCTTATGCTGTTTATTATCGCGTAAAAAGGAGCGCGCGGATATTTGTCCGCACGCTCCATGTAAATATATTAATGCATTATTTACCCCATGATACGAGTACCATCGCAATATCCTTTGAATCGATATTGCCGTCGCGGTTTAAGTCGTATCTTACAAATTCGTGTTCAGTATCGTCCGTATAGAGATTGCCCTTGCCGAAGTACGCAACCGCCGCGGAAAGGTCGTAAATGTCGATATGCTTGCTGTCGTCGATATCTCCCGCAAGGAATGTCTCCTTCGCCTCTTTTTCATTGCTCAAAATATAATTGTTCACTGCATTCAATTTCCCGACTACCGCTCTTGGGTTGTCCATAGCATTATTCCATACGACTACCGCCGTATCATCCTCTACTGTCGCGTCAACGGAATATGTCCTGTAGCCCGCGGCTGAGAATGTAAGCGTATATTTGTTATTCTTCGGCACGTCAATGCTAAAGCTGTAAAATGTATATCTCGTACCTGACGGGAACCCGTACTCACCCTTTGGCACTATATCGGTAAGATTGGGATTCCTCCAATCATTTGTCACACTTACCAACGGCTCAACAGCCTCATCCACTATTACAGAACCATGTCTATTGCTAATGCCAGTTCCGCTTTCTCCGAATTTAACAGCAACCGGTTCCTCAACGCCGCTGAATATCGTGCCATCGATAACAAGCTTCATATTGTTATACTGTTCTGTTACGTTCTTATTAATACTATTGGGGAATACAATATATGCTCTGAGCGTTTTCTTCTCTAGCTCGGAGCTTACATTCATCGCCTCGGGAACAACCAGCGTTTCGTCCGCCGCGGTATACTGCGTAACAATATTGTCATCCTTGTCGCCGTCCGCCTTCGCCGTATTTACAACGCTGTTCTCGCCCGATAACTCAATCGTGCCTGTGCCGTAACCGCTTACCATAACGCTTGCAACGGTTATGCTCATAGCGGTTATATCGGAATTATACCCCGCTTCATTTTTGCTTCCGTCAAGGTTAAATTCATAAACGCCGCTTACTCCGTCCTCTGTTTTTTCAGGCTTTATCATATTGATATGCAGATCCTCGTTCGGAACCACCTCAAAGCCGAGCTCTCCCGTAAACTTCAAATTCAGCTCCGCCGACATAAAACGATAAATCTTAGTCGCGCCATCGCTGTTTAAAACAATATCATACCGATTATTGCCTCTGTCCACAATTTCCGCGTTTATTGTTTTAGTAGCCTCAATTTCCGGGAATTCATTAATTGGCTTTGCCGTCACTCCGTTTTCTCCCGTTGTGCTAGCCGCAGCGTGCGCTATCGTACCTCTAGCGCCGCCTTGCATATAACTGAACGGCGCTCCGCAGGAGCTGTCAAGATAGGTATTATCGGATACGGTTATATCCGTGCTTTCCCACTCCGTCAAATCTGCTATACTTCTTCCGATAATCGCACCGTAAGCCGAATTCTCGGGTGAAGTTACTTTACCGATGTTGGAATTCCCCGTAATCGTTCTTTTGCCGGCTGTCATTTGTCCTACTATACCTCCGGCAGTTGATTGATCCTTGGTTGCAGTAACCGGTCCTGCGTTATAACATCCGGAAACCTCAGAAGGAGTGGCCGAATTAGTGGAAAGACATATCAATCCAATAATGCCGCCGGCGATGGAATAGCTGCCGCTGTTTGACGCATCAATTTTTCCGTAGTTTTTGCAGCCTGTAATTGAGCCTCCGTAATAAAATATACCATCGCCCGTTCTTAACATACTGCCCAGCTCTCCCGCTATTCCTCCGAAATATATAGTATCGGTTGTGCTTTCGCCGTACAGAGCCAAATCTCCGTAGTTTTCGCAATTCTCAATCTTTGAATATCCGCTGCCCCAGCTATTTATGGCCGCGATACCGCCTGCATTGGTTCTCGATGATATTGTTCCGTAATTCTTGCACCCTTTAATCAACCCATTGGCACTGCCGTTTGTTGCTGCAATACCGCCAGCTCCGATTCTTGGAATATTCCCACCGGTGTTCACCTCTCTTGATGTGGAAGTAACATCACAATAGTTTATACAGTTTTCTATTGTCTTCGTATTCTCAAATACAAGTCCTGACGCCCATCCGCCGTTAACCGTTCCTTCGCTTGTGCAGCCGCTAATTGTTCCTTTGTTTTTATGTACAAGAGTTGTCGACCGGTTGGCGTTTACACTTGCATTTTTAATGTCAATATTTGATATAGTACCCGTGTTTTCATTAAACAGAGCCATCTCCGCTGTGTTAATCGTTAAGTTGCTGATTGCGCAATTTGTGCCATCGTCCTTTGCGCCGGTAAGTGTACCATTAAAATTAATCTTGGTGATCCACGGTGCGACCAGTGTAATATCCTGCGTGAGCTTGAAATACTTGTCCGTTGTGTCAAAACTTGCCAGAGCCATTAAATCAGCTTCCGAACTAATTTGATACGGGTCATCCTGTGTTCCTTTTCCTTTTTCTCCTCCCGTCCACGGGTCTTCCGCCAATTCAATCGCGTCGCCCGCGGCTTCCTCCGGCGCTTCCGCCGCTTCCTCGACCGTTTCAACCGCCGTCTCCGGCACGGCTTCGTCAATCTCGTCCGCCAATACCGGCAGCGCCGCCGACGTCGCCGCCAGAGCCGCGGCCAAAACCGCCGTTAAAAATTTTTTCACTTTCATAAAAGTTGTCCTCCTTTAATATATTTTAATATCTAAATTCTACCCCCCC
>CANQYQ010000022.1 GCA_947628155.1 uncultured Clostridia bacterium | reverse complement strand
CGCGACGCGGCCAGAAATTTCGATATTTCAAGCAGATCCGGTATATTAAGGATACCCGACTGCTCCGCTCTTTTTGCGTGCGCGGTAACGCGGCCGGCGAAAAAGCTTACGGGCGGATTCCCGAGCTTTAAAAGCGTCGAAACCGCTTCGGTCGTCTCGCGCTGTTTAATGACCGCGTCGTCAAGCTTAAGCTGCGGCAGTTTGTTTATTTCCTCCTTGACGCGTTCATTCTCGGTATATCCCGATAGCTTAGCCAGAATTTTATCAAACTCCAGCGCCCTGTATGATTTGTTCATTATTTATCTCTCCGCTTTTTGTTGACGCGTGTTCACATAAATTCATCATGAGGTTACGCGCTCTTGCTGTAATTTTACCATATCTCACTCTTAAAAACAACCGCAATTTTACGGTTTTATAATAATATTTTATCATGTCGGCAAAAACAACCGCTTTTCAATAAACATTTATCGTCGTAAATTCCGGAAAATAAAATCCTTGACAAACCGCGTTCACGGTGCTATAATGTCAAAGATAAATAAACGGAGGTGCAAAAGCGATGCGTAACACGGTTTTTGACAATTTAAAAATCACCGTCGGCAGGGTCGGCATTTCCTGTTTATTTTCGATTTTACCGATGAAGTGACAATGGCGTTATCCATTGTCTTTTTTTTTGAAATTTCACAGCTTTAGGAAAGGAGCGGATATTATGGAGGCGCAGCTGATTCTCGAAAACGGCGCGAGATTTTCGGGCACGCTTTTCGGTGCGCAAAAGGATATAGCGGGCGAGATAGTGTTCACTACCGGCATGACCGGATATCAGGAAACGCTGACCGACCCATCCTATGCGGGGCAGATCGTCACAATGACGTTCCCGCTTATCGGCAATTACGGCATTAACTTAGAGGATATGGAGGCGCGAAGGACAAACCTAAAAGCATTCGTGGTACGCGAAAAATGCGATTACCCCTCAAATTTCAGGAATGAGATGGACCTGGACGATTTCCTTATGGAGCAGGGTGTTGTAGGACTTGAGGGCGTAGACACCCGTGCAGTCACAAAAATCATACGTGAATACGGTACAATGCGCGCTTGCATTGTGCGCGGGGATCCGTCATATGAGGAAATCTCACATATGCTTAACGGCTTTGATAATTCGCACGTTATTATGGACACGACCGCGGGGCACATATATACGCTCAACGAAAACGGTAAAACGCACATCGCGTTTATAGATTTGGGCGCGAAGGACGGAATACTGCGCGATCTTGTTAAGCGTGGCTGCCGCGTAACGGTATTCCCGGCAAATGTATCGGCGGAGGTCATCGGCGCGGCGAAGCCGGATCTTGTGTTCCTTTCAAACGGTCCGGGGAATCCGCTTGACGCGCCCGGTACGGTTGACACCGTAAAGGCTTTAATCGGCAAGTACCCTATACGCGGCATATGCATGGGACATCAGATTATCGGACTCGCCTTGGGCTGCACCACCTCGAAACTCAAATTCGGCCATCACGGCGCGAACCACCCGGTCAAGGACTTAACTACCGGGAATGTATATATTACGTCGCAGAACCATAATTACATAGTTTCCGATTTTCCGGACGGGGTCGAGGAAACATTCGTGAATGTAAACGACGGCACATGCGAGGGGATACGGCATAAAACGCTTTCGCTTGAAAGCGTGCAGTTCCATCCCGAAGCAGCGCCCGGGCCGCTTGATACAGGCTGGCTGTTCGACAGATTTTTAAGGGAGGTTATGTGATATGCCGTTAGATAAAAGTATAAAGAAGGTACTCGTCATCGGTTCAGGGCCTATAGTTATAGGCCAGGCGGCGGAATTTGACTATTCCGGTTCTCAGGCATGCCGGGCGATCAAAGACGAGGGCATTGATGTGGTGCTCGTAAATTCCAACCCGGCGACGATCATGACCGACCGCGGCATGGCCGCAAAAACGTATATCGAGCCTCTGACCGCGGAATATGTGGAGAAAATCATCGCAAAGGAACGCCCCGACTCGGTCATCGCGGGCATGGGCGGTCAGACGGGACTAAACCTCACATGCGAGCTTTACGACAAGGGGGTATTCGATAAATACGGCGTACGCGTTATAGGTACGTCGATCGCCTCGATCAAGGAGGGCGAGGACAGAGATTCCTTTAAACGGCTTATGGAACGCACACGCCAGCCCATCGCGCCGTCGGAAATCGTGACGAATATCGAGGACGGCGTCGCATTCGCGGAGCAGATCGGGTACCCCGTAATAGTGCGTCCGGCGTACACGCTTGGCGGCACGGGCGGCGGCATAGCGGAGGATCAGGAGCAGCTTGTAACGATTCTCTCGCAGGGTCTGCACCTGTCGCGAATAGGGCAAGTGCTTCTGGAAAAATCCATAAAGGGTTGGAAGGAAATAGAGTTTGAGGTAATGCGCGACGGCGCTGGCAACTGCATAACCGTCTGCTCGATGGAAAACGTGGACCCCGTAGGCGTCCATACCGGCGACTCGATAGTTGTCGCGCCCGCGCTCACGCTCGCGGACAAGGAATATCAGATGCTCCGCAAGGCCGCGATCGATATTATAAATTCGATTGAAATTAAGGGCGGCTGCAACGTACAGTTCGCGCTCGACCCGCACAGCTTCGATTACTGCGTGATCGAGATCAATCCGCGTGTATCGCGCTCATCGGCGCTCGCGTCAAAGGCGACGGGTTACCCAATCGCGAAAATCGCCGCGAAAATCGCGCTCGGCTATAACTTAGACGAAATTATGAACGCGGTTACGGGCAAGACATTTGCGTGCTTTGAGCCGGCGATCGACTATGTCGTTACGAAGATCCCCAAATGGCCGTTCGATAAATTCTTCGGCGCAAAGCGAAATTTGGGCACGAAAATGATGGCGACGGGCGAAATCATGGCGATAGGCAACACATTTGAGTCATCGCTCTTAAAGGGCATACGCTCGCTTGAAATAAAGCAGTTCACACTTGAACGCGAGGCGTCGAAAAAGCGGTCGATGGTGGAATTAAAGCGCCGCGTGATAGTGCCCGACGATGAAAGACTCTTTGACTTGGCCGAACTGATACGCCGCAATTATCACCTTGAAATGCTCTCGGAAATCACTGGCATGGATCTGTTCTTCCTCCACAAAATCAAAACCATAATCGACGCGGAGGAGGAATTAAAGCAATACAAATTAGAAAGCATTACTCCGGAGATCATGCGCCGGTACAAGAAAATGGGCTTTGCGGACGAGGGCATCGCCGAGCTTATCGGCTCGACCGCGCGCGAGGTATATAAAAAGCGCATTGAGATGGGCATAACCCCGGTTTACAAGATGGTCGATACCTGCGCGGGCGAATTTGAGGCGGTTTCGCCGTATTATTACTCGACATATGATACGATCACCGAATCCGTGCCGTCCGACAGGAAGAAGATAATAGTCATCGGCTCAGGCCCGATACGCATCGGTCAGGGAATCGAGTTTGACTATTGCTCGGTTCACTGCGTACTGTCGCTTGAAAAGAACGATATCGAAACGATTATAATAAACAACAATCCCGAAACCGTTTCCACCGACTTTGATACCTCGGACAAGCTTTATTTCGAGCCGCTCACGGAGGAGGACGTATACAACATCATAACACTCGAAAAGCCGGACGGCGTAGTATTGCAGTTCGGCGGCCAGACGGCGATAAAGCTTGCCAATTTCCTTGCGGAAATGAACGTACCCGTTTTAGGCACACAGCCAAAATACATAGACGAGGCGGAGGACCGCGAAAAATTTGACGAGCTTTTGGAGGAGCTTAATATAAAGCGCCCCAAGGGCAAGGCCGTATGGAGCGTCAAGGAAGGTATCGAGGAGGCGAACGCCCTCGAATACCCGCTGCTTGTGCGCCCGTCATATGTTCTGGGCGGTCAGGGAATGGAAATCACACGCAACGAGGTGGATCTGGTGCGCTACCTTACCGATGCGTTCAATAAAGACAGCGACAATCCCGTACTTATCGACCGGTATTTAGGCGGCCGCGAGCTTGAGGTAGACGCGATATGCGACGGCACAGACGTGCTTATCCCGGGCATTATGGAGCACCTGGAGCGCGCGGGCGTTCACAGCGGCGACTCGGTTTCGATATACCCGCCGCAGCACGTACCGGATCACATAATCGAAAAAATCAAAGATGTAACGTACCGTATAGCGCTTAAGCTAAAGGTTATCGGCATGATAAACATACAGTTTATCGAGTTCCGCGACGAGCTTTATATTATCGAGGTCAACCCGCGTTCGAGCCGCACCGTGCCGTATATCACAAAGGTGACAAACGTGCCGGTTATCGACATCGCGACGCGCGTAATGATGGGCGAATCGCTTAAATCCATGGGTTATTCCACGGGTATCGCGCCAAAAACTCAGACTGTCGCGATCAAAGTACCGGTATTCTCAACCGAGAAGCTGCCGCGCGTTGAGGTGACATTGGGCCCCGAAATGCGCTCCACGGGCGAGGTGTTGGGCGTGGGCCACACGTTTATCGAGGCGATGTACAAGGGTTTTACCGCCGCCGGCACGACTATACCCAAGGCGGGTTCGACTATATTGGCTACAATACGCGATTTGGATAAGGAAAACTTCCTCCCGCTCGCTAAACGCTGTCACAAGCTCGGCTGCAAATTCGCCGCTACCGCGGGTACGGCAAAATTTTTGGAGGAACACGGCATCCCGGTACAGCAGGTCAAGAAAATATCCGACGGCGTGCCGAACGTTCTCGACGTTATCCGCTCCGGTATGATAGATATGATAATCGACATCCCGACAAAGAGCAACGATATTTATTCCGACGGCTTCAAAATCCGCCGCGTCAGCACGGAATGCTCCGTTTCGCTTATGACAAGCCTTGATACGTTCTCGGCCATGGTAGACGTTATGGAATCCGGCCTTTCACCCGATAAGGTGGACGTAATTTCGCTTGACGATATAAAATGATCCGCAAAAAAATACTGCCGCGCATTCGCCGCGGCAGTATTTTTTAATTCGAGCCTGACGTCTGCGCCGGGAAATATGGACGTAGCTTATTGGCAAAATCCGGAACACTCATCGTTTGCAGCCATACCTTACCCGGGCCTGTAAGCACCGTAAGGAATAATCCCTCACCGCCGAACATGATATTTTTAAAGCCCTTAACCGTCTCAATGCTGTAACCGACGCTTGATTCAAACGCCGCCACATTACCGGTATCGACCTTGATTTGTTCGCCATCGGCAAGCTCTAGCTCCTTCAGGCTTCCGTCTATCTCCAGGAACGCCATGCCATTTCCCGAAAGCTCCTGCAGCACAAAACCCTCTCCGCCGAACAATCCCGCGCCGAAGGATTTTGTAAATACCGCCTTAATGTCAACGCCATGCTCCGCGCACAAAAACGCGCCTTTTTGCGCGATATATTGCTTTTCGCCTATTTCAAGCGCCAGGATCGCACCCGGCATCGACGAGGAAAACGTTATTTTCGCCGCGTCCCTTTCCGCGGCGTACGTCGCCATAAACATCGAATCTCCCGCAAACACACGCGTTAATCCCTTCAAAAATCCGCCGCGCGTATTCGTCTCCATCTTGAATCCGTCGGTCATCCATGCCAGTCCTCCCGATTGCGTATATACGCATTCATTCCTGTTCAATGTCAGCTCCACCGCCGGCAGAACTCCTCCGAAAATATCATATTGCATTGTAATTCCTCCTTCTTTATTTACTTATTTACTTTTTGTTCCGTACACTATTCTGTCGTTGCCGCAAAAATCCTTTTCACAGCGCACATTATCATAATCCGCCATGATGTTTACTGCGGCCGCCGCCTGATTATAGCCTATCTCAAACATAAGCAACCCGTTTTTATTGAGCAATCGATTCGCGATATCCGCTATACGGCGGTAAAATTTCAGTCCGTCTCCACCGCCGTCAAGCGCCTTTAACGGCTCGTGACCCCTTACCTCCGTCTGAAGCGACGGTATTACATCAGACTCAATATACGGCGGATTGGATACAACAATGTCATATACGCCGTCCGGGATCTCCGTAAGTATATCGCATCGCAAAAGCTTTACCTTCACATCGTTTTGCTCCGCATTCTCTTTCGCACACTTGAGCGCGTCCGCGCTTACATCAAGCAGCGTAACCTCCGTATTTTCGCAAAGCTTCGCTATGCTTATCCCGATACAACCCGAGCCCGCGCCTATATCAAGAACGCGGATTTTATCTCGAACGTTAGATCCGGTATTCGCCGATTCAGCGTCTGTGATAAGCGAAACCGCCCTTTCGACAAGCGTTTCCGTATCGGCGCGCGGTATGAGCACCGATGGATCTACATTAAACCTCAGACCCATAAATTCGGCATATCCCAAAATGTACGCGAGCGGTTCTCCCTTTGCGCGCCGCCGCGCCATTGCGAGGGCGGTTTTTTCGATATTCTCCCCCGCCTCGCTCCGCTTATTCATAATATATTGCGCGCGCGTCATCCTCGCCGCGTCCATTACGATATATTCCGCTTCAAGACGCGGGGTGTCGCTGTTTTGTATCATTTTTTCAACAGCGCGGGTAAGCTCGGAAATTACCATTTATCATCCTCTTTATTTTCCGGTATGCATGGCTTCATCGACGCTATCGCGACCTCGATCTGACTTTCGTCCGGCTCGCGTGTCGTTATTTTCTGAAGCCACAGTCCCGGCTTTGTCAAAAATTTAACACACTTATTTTTGCTCCGTCCGGCAAGCCGTATTACCTCATACGATAGACCCGCCACTACAGGCAGCAGACAAAGCCGCGCGCCTATGGCCGCCAATTTTCGCAAAATCACATTGCTTATAAACGTGAACGGCGGTATGAGCAGGAAAATCAATATGCTTATAATCATTACAAATAACAGAAAGCTCGTGCCGCAGCGCGGATGCAGACGCGGATATTTTTTCACATTTTCCGGCGTCAGCTCATCGCCCGCCTCATAGCAGGCTATTGTTTTATGCTCCGCGCCATGGTACTCGAAGGTACGCTGTATTTCCTTCATACGCGATATTAAAAGCATATATGCGAGGAATATCGCCATTCTGATTATTCCCTCGCCGAGCGTTATTAAGACGTTTGATGTGGTTACCATGCCGATAAGAAGCGACACGAGCCACGGCAGCACCATGAATAATCCGACGCTGAATATAACCGATATCACGACCGCTATGGTTATAGCCGCGTCCTTCATCTTGTCCTCACTTGATTTTGGATCCTTGCCGTCGCCCTCGAACAGCTTGGTAAGCATTCTGTCCAAAAAGCCCTCGTTTTCCGGTTCGGATTCCGCTTCGTCATCCTCAATATCCACAAACGACGCGCTCCACATAAGCGCCTTCATGCCTATCACGAGACTGTCAATAAAGCTGACGCAGCCGCGTACAAGCGGAAGCGAAAAGAATTTCGCGCGCGTTTTTGTACCGTTTTCATCAATTTTGCACTCAATTTCGCCGTCCGGCTTCCTGACCGCCGTCGCGGTCTTGTACGGCCCGCGCATCATTACGCCCTCCATAACCGCTTGTCCGCCGATGGACGTTATATGAGTTTGTTTCTCTTCCATATCCCTTTTACTCCTTTGATTTTTCAAATACTATACCCGCGCACATGTTCCGCTGACGCTTTCCGCAATATCCCGGATAAAACGCGGGTATATATCAGTCATGCCGCGAATAACGCCGTGTGGGCGGATTCAAGCGCACCCGCGCGCAGTTAAAATTCGCTCAGACAAGGCATTCGAAGCGCAGTCGTATACAGATTCGTCATGCTTCAAATAACGCCGGGTGGGCGGATTCAATCGCATCCGCGCGCTGTTAAAATTCGCCCAGACAAGGCATTCGAAGCGTAGTCGTATACAGATTCGTCATGCTTCGAATAACACCGTGTGGGCGGATTTGAACCCATCCGCGCGCAGTTAAAATTCGCTCAGACAAGGCATTCGAAGCGTAGTCGTATATAGATACGTCAAGCTTCGAATAACGCCGTATGAGCGGATTTGAACAAGCGCGAAGTTAACAACCGCCCGTGCAGCAATTAATACACATGCACATCGTACATAAGTCGCACGGACATACACAGCCGCCGCAGCGAGTTCCGCCCGTGTTATACGGCGATGAGGTGTACGTCGTGTTGACGTTTTGAATACTGTCAAGCATGTTGCGGTACTCAACGTTTGTCGGATCCATGTCAACGGCCGTTTGTATATTTTCAACCGCTCGGTCATACCATCCGCGGCGCATATATATCAGTCCTGTCAGGAAATACCATTCCGCGTTGTGCGGCAGTTGGTTCAGCATTTGCTCCGCTTCACTCACACGTCCCATAGATATAAACATTCGCGCAGTTCCAAAGCTCGGCCGCGAATAATTCCCGGAAGGTCCGGCCCCGCCGAAAGGTCCGGCCCCGTACGGATCGTATCCGCCGGTATTATGATCGTCGGCTTCGCCCTTCATAATCATATCGTATGCCTTGTTTATTTCCTTCATCTTTTCACTCGCAACCTCCGCCATAGGCGTATTTACGTATTTATCGGGATGATATTTCTTCACAAGCTCATGATATGCCTTCTTAATTGTTTCCTCGTCAGCGTCACGGCTGACCCCCAATACGCGGTAAGGATCCATCTTCTTCTCCTAAAATTTTTTTCTGTCTCGCAAGGAGACTTGTGTATACTATATGACGAATGACCCCGTCATTTTTGTAAACATCTAACAGCTCATACGCCGACGCGGCGGCGTTTAAACTTAGCGTAAGCGTAGTTTCAAGCCGTTTTGAAATCGTGGATTTATCCGCCGTTTCCGACAAAAGCGGATTGCGGCAGTTCTTTTTCCTGTCACGGTCGAAATCGTTGTACGCGTCTATAACATATATCCACCGCCCGATATTATACCCGAACCACTCAAGAATTTTCCGTTCCGTTTCTCCCGATATAAAGTCTGGGGTAAAAAGCGTGCCGAGAATACTCGCGAAGCAATCCGCCGCTTCGTCAATACGCGCGTTATTTTTTTCGCACTCGTCAAGCCGTTTAAGCTCGCTCTTTATCGCCTCATATTGCCGTGGATTGCGTTCCCGCGACCGGCTCATTCCGCCGTGCAGCGCACACATAGCGGGTATCGACTTAACACTTTTCTCATCGGCCCAATCGTCCGCAAATTTGAGATACGTAAGTATCACGCCCATATCCGCGGCGTAATCTACGGCGCGGTCACGCACGACGCGCTGCCTGCGTTTAGCCGGATGCGCGGCGCAGCGGCGCTCCGTTATATGCAAATCGGAGCGATCGAGCGCCGAGAGCACAACGGCCAGGAATGTCATGTCGTAGCTCAGCGCAAACCGCGAAATCTGCGAACATCTTTTGCCCATCGCGGCGCAAAGCCCGCAGTAATACGCGGAGAACGTTTTATAATCCGCTTCGTCCATGCATTCCCCGCACACCCTTACATATCCGAACATCTCCACTCCTCCGCCGATTCGCATATAAAATTCGCACATAATAAGTATACCGCCATTTTGTCGAAAATTCAACCTGTATAACATTATTTTTATAAAAAGTTTACAAAATTATTTTGCGCCGTAACGGCTAAGAGCCGAAAAGCGGTGATATAACCACGTTTTCAGCTCTTTTTATTCTATCGGCGTAATTGCAGAAAAATCAAATTTTTATAACTCGGCCGTCAAAAAGCGATAACCGGATCTTACAGCAGCAGCAAGCTCAGCGCCATCACCGCCATGCCAACCGTAAAACCGATTATTGTCACCTTGCTTTTTTCATACTCCCGCGCCATAGGCAAAAGCTCCTCAATAGAGATAAACACCATTATTCCCGCTATCGCGCCGAACAGCACTCCGAACACCGCGTCGTTTAAAAACGGCATCAGTATCAGAAAGCCTATCGCCGCGCCTATCGGCTCGGCGAGTCCCGACGCGAACGAGATTAAAAACGCTCGTTTCCGGCTTCCGGTCGAAAAATATATCGGCGCGCTCGTCGCTATTCCCTCCGGGATATTATGTATCGCAATCGCTATCGCTATCGCGACGCCCAGATGCGGATCCTTCAAGGCCGACGTAAACGTCACCATTCCCTCCGGGAAATTGTGTATACCTATCGCAAGCGCCGTCATAACGCCCATGCGCTTTAACGCCGTGGTCTTGTCGCATTCGCGCAGATTTCCTATATCTCCCTCCGTAGACGGTACGAAATAGTCCACCAAGCCTATAAACAGCACCCCGAAAAAGAACGACGCCGTCGCGAGGCAGTACCCCATGTTCTCCCCCGTCGCGCTTATTAAAAAATCCTTAGATTTATTGAAAATTTCCACCATTGAAACGTATATCATAACTCCCGCCGAAAATCCCAGAGATAAGGCGAGAAACTTTGTATTCGTGCGTTTCGTAAACAACGCTATAAGACTGCCCAATCCCGTCGCAAGTCCCGCAAGCAGTGTCAGCGACAGGGCGAATATTGCGTCATGCATAAAAATAAACACTCCCTTTTACGGTTTTACGGTATACTATGCGGAAGTGTTTATTATGGTGAATTATCCCCGCTCTTTTGTCAGCTCTATCGCTTCCTTGCCTGTCATATGCTCGATTTTGAGCTCAAGCATACGCATACGCCCCAGCGCGCCCTCTATTTCCTCCTGTCTGCCCGGCACACCCGGCGAATATTTATCCGCGAGCAGTTCGATCGCCGCGCGCATTTCGTCTTCATCCATGACCCTCGCGCGCCCGAACGCGATCACGCTTTTATATTTCGTCGTGAACCGCTCCGGCACGACCTCGTCGCGGTCTATGACGCAGAACGACGCCTTGTCGGAAAAACGCACCGCGTCAAGCTTATGCCCCGTCGGCGCACAGTGGAAATATATTTTCCCGTCCGAATAAACATAGCTCAGCGGTACGGCGTACGGATATCCGTTATCGCCCGATACCGCGAGCACGCCGGACGTGTTGTTATTTAAAATTTCAATACATTCGTCCTCGGGCAGCTGCTGCCTCCTTCTTCTCATTTCCCTGAACATAACATCTCTCCCTTATTTCAATATTATATACAGCGCCATAAGCGCCGCGAGGAATATCACATTTGACACGGTAAAGCATATCATATATTTTCCGCGCAGCCGCTTGTCCTCGCGTCCGAGCAGCTTGAACGATATAAGACTCGCCATCGACGCTATAAGCGTACCGAGGCCGCCCAAATTCACGCCTATAATCAGCGGCCTGAAATTATCCGTAAACCCCGATAGCAGCAGCGCAGCGGGGACATTGCTTATCACCTGGCTTGCCAATATTCCCGTCACACATTCGCGGCCGTCTATCACGCCGCCGATAAAATCCGAAAACGCGCTTATACGCCCCATATTGCCGATAAACACAAAAAACGCGATAAACGTCAGCAGCAGCGTGTAATCCACTCTTGCGAATATCCTGTGATCCGCCGCCGCAACAAGCGCGGTTACGGCAATGAGGGTGATTTTATAATCAATAACCCTCGCGACGGTGAGCAGACACAGTACAAACGCGGCGATATACACGCCCGTCCTTTTTACGTTCAGTGATGCCGTGCCAACCTCAAACCGTATTCGCGTATTTTCTCCTTTTTCATCGCTTTTGTCTCTTGACGCAAGCAGCGCCCATATCACAAGCATAGCGAGCGACGCGCACGTATACGGCAGCATAAGCGTAATAAATTCCGCAAAGCCCATGCCGGATATCCCGTGCAGATATAAATTCTGCGGATTGCCTATGGGCGTAAGCATACTGCCTAAATTCGCCGCGACGGTCTGCATCGCCGTAACGGGGATTATAAGCCGCCGCTTCGCAGCTTCATCGAGCATATTTAAAACGGTAAACGTAAACGGCACAAACGTTATAAGCGCGACGTCGTTCGTTATAACCATGCTCGAAAAGAAGCACAGCGCCATTAATATAAGCACAAGACCGCGCGTCCTTTTTACGCGCTTTAACAGCTTTTCCGCCAGCAGCTTAAACACTCCGACGCTTTGAAATCCCGCCATCACCGCCATAAGGCAAAACAGCAGCGCTATAGTGCGGAAATCGATATACCCTATGTATTCGCTGTCCGGTCTTATAAAAAACGCGGACGCGGCGGCAAGAATTACCGCCGCGCTCAGCACCGTTTCATTTTTTATCAAATACAGTATTTTGCCGAAAAATCGTTTTATCATTTTATGATTGTTACGTCCTTATCGAAATCGATCTCATGCGGCTCCTTCGTCGTATCGGGGTATCCGACCGCAAACGCTATCGCAAATTCGTAATTTTCCGGAAAATCAAGCTTTTCCGCGAAATATTCACGCTTTTCCCCGTTCATGGCCTTGTCGATAATGCCGATTATAAGATTCCCCAGACCCAGCGACTGCGCCGCCAAGGACATATTCTCGACCGCGATGCCAGCGTCAAGCTTGTTCCAGAAGAAATCCTTATCGGCGCTCAATATTATGACAGTCGGCGCGCCGTAATAAAAATTATTCGGATTGCTTTCGATTTTCGCGCGTGTTTCTTCGTCCGCGCCCGCCGCCATTATAAGCTTTCGCTCCGTATCGATTTCCTTCAAAATCGGATCCGCGCCGTCGAGTACGGTAAAATGTATCTCCCGTTCATTCCGCGCGGTCGGGGCCTGCAGGCCCGCCGTTACAACGGCGCGGATCTCCTCATCCGTAAGCTTTTCGTCCTTGTACGCGCGTATCGAAGAGCGCGCCGCAATTGTTTTTAATACCTCGTTCATCTTTTTCCTCCTTATTGATATTCGTTAAGATCCTAAGCTTAATCAATTTTTATCAGCTCATATTCACGGCTGCCTATACCAAGCTTTGCCGCCGCCTCGATCGTATGAACGCCGTTCCTGCTCTCTATTCTCTCTATCAGATGCCCCTGTCCCGGGTCGTCCGCCGCCGCGTAAACAAGATCAAGACATGCCTGATCTACCGCCACCGGGTCGAGCGACGCCAAAATGCCTATATCCTTCATACACGGATCCTCCGCGACTGAGCAGCAGTCGCAGTCAACCGACATATTGCACATGACGTTTATATACACGATATTGCCCTTAAAATAATCCATAACCGTCGATGCCGCGTCCGCCATCGCCTCAAGGAACTTATCATTGTCCACCTCCGGCGACCATACCTTCTCCGGTGCTCCCGCGCCGTGGATATTCGCCTTGCCGTAGGATGAGGCAACGCCGATTGAGATCTGCTTCAAAGCGCCGCCGTAGCCGCCCATCGGGTGACCTTTAAAATGCGACAGCACAAGCATGGAATCGTAATTTTTCAGATTTTTGCCCACGTAATTCTTTTTTAATACCGCCCCGTTCTTTACCTCAAGCTCCATATCCGGGCCCTCCGCGTCCATAAGATCCATCGGAAAATACTTATACCAGCCGTGCTTTTTGAGCGTCTTCAGATGCTTTTCCGTCGTATTGCGCGAACCGGCATAGGCGGTATTGCATTCTATCGCCGTGCCGTTTACCTTCTCGATCATCGGCCTCCAAAATTCAGACCTTAAAAAGTTCTGGTTCCCCTCCTCGCCGGAATGGATCTTCACCGCGACCTTTCCCGTCAGCTCCTTTCCGACTGCGTCATACAGCTTGATCACCGTTTGCGGCGTTACATTACCCGAAAAATAAACACTTTGTTTCATATATGCTCCTCCTTATAAATATATCCGTTACAGCAGCGGCGCGAGCGTCCGTATAGCTCTGCCCAGCAGCTTTGTAAACGGGTTAAATTTCCTATATTCCTCCATCGTTATTTCTTCGCACAGTCTTTGCGTTTCGTTAAAATCAAGTTCCATATCGGATATGACCGGGACCTCGCTCAACAGCACCGCGCATTCGTAATGGAGATAAAAGCTTCGGAAGTCGAAGTTGATCGTACCTATAACCGCCGTTTTATCATCGGCTATTAACGTTTTCGCGTGAATGAATCCGGGCGTATACTCATACATTTTAACCCCTGCCTCTATAAGCTCGGGGAAATACGTATGCGCCAGCCAATAGGCGTATACCTTATCCGGATGATGCGGTATGATGATCCTTACGTCAACGCCGCGCTTTACCGCGAATCTTAGAGCCTCAAGCATTTCGTTGTCAAGCACTAAATACGGGGTCATTATATGAACGTATCTGTCGGCGCGGTTTATAAGATCAAGGTATACGCGCTCGCCCACCTGTATGTTGTCGTTCGGATTATCCCCGTACGGGATAACATAACCCTTGCCGTGCTCCTCGTATTCCTTATTTATTATATATTTGCAGTAATCCTCCGGTCCGGTATAA
This sequence comes from uncultured Clostridia bacterium, assembly GCA_947628155.1. Taxonomy (GTDB): domain Bacteria; phylum Bacillota; class Clostridia; order UBA1381; family UBA1381; genus 12844. The sequence goes on along the minus strand of CANQYQ010000022.1, from coordinate 7,470 downwards.
TTCACCGTGTTCCACATTTCCAGAAAAAGCGCCGTAAGACGGTCTACCGCGCCGCCGGTAATACGTATGCCGTTATCCTTCCAGTGCCCGAACCGCCGTACGCGGTTCACATACTCGTCCGCGATATTTATACCGCCCGTAAAAGCGACCTCGCCGTCGATAACTATAATTTTTCTGTGATCGCGGTTGTTTTGATACGTTGACAAAAGCGGCTGCACCTGCGCGAAAATCTTATGCTTTATGCCCGCGTTATCAAGCACGGACTCAAAGTTTTTCGGCGTGGACGCAAGCGAACCCATACCGTCATACATAAACCTGACCTCAACTCCCTCGCGTACCTTACGGCTTAAAATATCAAACATTTCCGACCACATGGTACCCTCGGTATTAATTATGAAAAATTCAAGGAATATAAACTTTTTCGCCGCCTCCATTTCGGCCTTCATTTCCTCATACAGCAGCTCGCCCATATTAAAATACTTCACATCGCCGTTAAAATACGCCGGCGCGTCGGCGCTGTTTTTAAGATAATACGCTATACCCCTGACGCTGTCAAGCTCGGAAACAGCCGCGTTCGCCTCGTCGTCCACAGGTATATACGGCTGTATATCATTCTTTACCCGTTCCTGGTGCTTTTTTATGCCTCGCGTTATAAATCCCATTCTCATGTACAAATACAGCAGCGCTCCGAAAATCGGGATAATGGCTATTACTATCATCCATGTCATCTTAAATTCCGGCGATTCGTGGCGGTTTATTTCATAAATCAGCAGTATCGCTCCCAATACCGACGTCGCACCCAGGATAAGCGTCGAATATTCCGTCAGTCCGTAATATCCCACCACGAGCACCGCTATCTGCAGAAGCAGGATCGCCCATGTAACAAATTTATTGGAAAATATTAGCTTCAGCATCCTATTCATCAATAATCCTCCTCCTTCGTCTCTCTTATCCTCCGAAACGCGGCGGCCTCGCCGTCAGTCTGCACGAGCCTCAGCCAGCCTTCAAGCAGACGCGCCGTATCCGGGTGCATTTTATTCCTCGCGCTGCCGCGCATAAAATACTCAATCGGGTTGTTGTCCGTATACCTTTTTCCCTGATAAATTTTGCCCGCCGCAACGCGGTCGCAAAACATTTCCTTCACATATTTTAACGGCATTTTTACCGGTTCCATCTGCTTAGTTTTTATATTATAATCGGTCCAGTACTCAAAATGGTGTTTGTTCCTGCCCTTGTGATGCATCCACGCGTACGAGCATCCCAAATCCGCCCGTTCCGCCTCCGTAGGGCTTCTGTCGCCCAGATAGTATTTTGCGCCCGCGAAAAATTCCGTCGGCGAATATTTGGACAAATCATGACGCAGTCCCTGCCATAATATTCCGGCTTTGGCGCAATGATATATAACCATATGCCTGTGCCGCGTTATCGTAATAAAATGTCCGATAAAATTCCCCATTCCGCGCGCCCTCCTTCACCGTTTGTATACTATCTGATATTGTACCATTTTCAGTCGAAAAAAACAAGCAAAACCATAAAAAAAGCGGGAATGATTTAAAACAATCCCGCTTTAACAGTCTTACAGTTCAACAGATACCGGGCCGTTGATTTTTTTAACTCCCGTATCGCCTATCTCATATTTCACGCTGAACGTGACCTCTTTTATGTCACCGAGACTTTTTACCGAACCGTCGGGGAACGATTTGTAATAAAAATGCACATCGGAATACGAACGCTTCCCGGGCCGTAATTCGCCCTCCAGAAGCTCGCTCTTTTCCACCTTGACCCCGTTCGCGGTCACATCTACCGCCGATACCCTTAGCGGCGTATCCGACACGTTTTTAAGCTCAAGCCTAAGCTGCACTCCTGCTCCCGCGAACATCGTGTTGATCTCCGATGTATCTTTCTGCTTTATTACAATATATTCATCTTCATATAACGCCTGCGTCATTAGCTTTCCCTCGCCTTTCTTAATTGTATAAATCAATTATAGCTTTTTTTCACCTGTTTGTCAATACGGGCACGCCAATATTTTGTTCAAAATCCCGCCGCCATGCCGACAAGGTGTACGATAAACGCGCAAACCCACGCCACCGCGCATTGGAACATCACAATCGCCGCCGCCCATCTGCCGCCCAGCTCGCGCTTTATAGACGCTATTGCCGCCACGCACGGCGTATACAGCAGACAAAATACCAGAAGCGACGCCGCGCCCAAGGGCGTAATTACCGACGTCAATCCACCCGCGCCGAACAGCACGGATATGGTCGAAACAACGCTCTCCTTCGCCATAAATCCCGCGATAAGAGACGTTGATATGCGCCAATCCCCGAATCCGAGCGGCTTAAATACCGGCGCGATCACTCCGGCGATTACGGCGAGAATGCTGTCCCGCGAATCCGTCACCATATGCAGTCCGAAGTCGAAGGTCTGCAAAAACCATATTACGATAGCCGCGATAAATATGACCGTAAAGGCACGCTGCAAAAAGTCCTTCGCCTTATCCCATAGCAGCTGCACCACATTTTTCGCCGCCGGCAGCCGGTAATTCGGCAGCTCCATAACAAACGGCACAGCCCCGCCCTTGAACGCCGTCTTATTCGATATAAGCGCCGTTAAAATACCGACGATTATCCCGGTAAGGTACAGCGCGATCATAATCAACGCGCCGTGACCCGGAAAGAACGCGGCCGTGAAAAAGCCGTAAATAGGCAATTTAGCCGTGCAGCTCATAAACGGCGTAAGCATAATAGTCATTTTTCTGTCGCGCTCGGAGGGCAGCGTGCGGCTCGCCATAACGCCGGGCACCGTGCAGCCGAAGCCTATGAGCATCGGCACTATACTTCGCCCGGAAAGTCCGATTTTCCTTAACAGCTTATCCATCACAAACGCTACTCTCGCCATATATCCGCTATCCTCCAGCAGCGACAGGAAGAAAAACAGCGTGACGATTATCGGCAGAAAGCTCAGCACGCTCCCGACGCCGTTAAATATCCCGTCAATCACAAGCGAATGCAGCGCGCCGCTGACATTCAGCGCGCCAAGCGCCTTGTCGGTAAGCTCGGTTATGTAGTCGATCCCCGATTCCATAAGCGTTTGCAGCCACGCGCCTATTACATTGAACGTAAGATAGAATATAGCCGCCATAATAGCTATAAACGCCGGTATCGCCGTGTATTTGCCCGTAAGCACCGCGTCTATCTTACGGCTTCGCTCATGCTCCTTGCTTTCGCGCGGCTTTATAACCGTGCTCTTGCACAGCTTATTTATAAACGAAAACCGCATATCCGCGATCGCCGCCGCGCGGTCAAGTCCGCGCTCGCGCTCCATCTGCACGATTATATGTTCAAGCATTTCCTTCTCATTTTCCGATAAATCGAGGATATTGAGCACTCTCTCGTCGCCCTCGACAAGCTTGCTCGCGGCGAACCGCACCGGGATCCCCGCGCGCTCGGCATGATCCTGAATAAGATGGATTATACCGTGCAAGCACCTGTGCACCGCGCCGCCATGGGCATTTTCGTCGCAGAAATCAATTCTTCCAGGGCGTTCGCGGTACTGCGCCACGTGCACAGCATGGCGGATAAGCTCGTCAACACCCTCATTCTTCGCCGCGGAAATAGGTACGACGGGGATCCCGAGCATTCGCTCCAGCTCGTTGATTTTAATCGAACCGCCGTTTGAACGCACCTCGTCCATCATGTTAAGCGCAAGCACCATCGGTGTGTCAAGCTCCATAAGCTGCATTGTAAGATACAGATTTCGCTCAATATTTGTCGCGTCGGCGATATTTATGATCCCGGCCGGCTTTTCGTTTATTATAAACTGCCGCGTGACAATTTCCTCGCTGCTGTACGGCGACATCGAGTAAATGCCCGGCAGATCCGTCACAAGAGTGTTTGAATATCCGCGTATCGCGCCGCTTTTGCGATCGACCGTGACCCCGGGGAAATTACCGACATGCTGATTGGAGCCGGTCAACTGATTAAACAGCGTGGTCTTTCCGCAGTTTTGATTCCCCGCGAGCGCGAATGTCAGCACAGTCCCCTTCGGAAGCGGATTTGCCTCCGCTTTGACATGATAGCGTCCTCCCTCACCAAGGCCCGGATGTTCGGTTTTTTTACCGGGCTTCGTCCGCATCATGTAATGCTCTGTCGTACCGGTGGATTTCGCGATTTCTATCCGCGCCGCGTCCGCAAGCCGCAGCGTCAGCTCGTAATCGTTGATTTTAAGCTCCATCGGATCGCCCATCGGCGCGTATTTAACAAGCGTCACCTGAGCGCCCGGGATAAGTCCCATATCAAGCAAATGCTGCCGAAGCGCCTTGTCCTCTCCGGCCCCGACGGCGGTCACTATCGCCGCGCCGCCTATTTCAAGTTCCTTTAATGTCATAAATTTTCTCCTTTGGGTAAATTTTAGTTTATCGGTACTTTTGCATATGGCGAGCGTTCGCCTCCCTTGTCAAAGGGAGGGGGACCATGCGCAGCATGGTGGAGGGATTCATTTTTACAGAATGTCGCATATTTGAGAGATTTGTTGTAATTGCGGAATCCCCCAGTCAGCTACGCTGACAGCCCCCTCTTCCCACTTTTGCCTGTGGCAAAAGCCGCGAAGCGGGTCGCGCTTTTGCGCGACTGGGGCGGGTGGGGCCTTAACAGAGCGCTGCCGTAAGCGTTACTGCGATAAACATAAACTTACCGTATGAAATTCGTGAATAATTTTTGCGGCTCTTTTTCGGGCAGGCCATACTTTTCCTTCCCGAGCGCGATCGACTTGATCAAAAACGCCATATTGCGTCCGAGCATGCGCATCGTCTGCAGGCCCTCCTCGTCCTTTTCCACATCCTCCGCGCATGAGCCGTGAACCTGGTTCCAGTACCGGCTTGCGGCTATGGGCATTTCGGAAATGGTAAAATACTTGTTTAACGCGTCAAAAGTCGCGGTATTTCCGCCGCGCCTTGCGGACACGACCGCCGCGCCTACCTTCATCGTCTTGTCAAAGCCGGACGAAGCATAGAACAGGCGGTCCAAAAACGACAGCATAGTGCCGTTTGGCGACGCGTAATACACGGGCGAGCCGATTATCATTCCGTCCGCCTCCTCAAACTTCGGCAGAACCTCGTTCACCGCGTCGTCAAACACGCATTTATGCGTTTTCGCGCAGCCTCCGCACGCGGTACAGCCGCGTATATCCCCTCCGCCGATATGTATGATCTCCGTATCTATCCCGTTTTCCTCAAGCGTTTTCGCCGCCTCCTCGAGCGCACGGTTTGTGCAGCCGTTCTTATGCGGACTTCCGTTTAATAAAATTACCTTCATTGCGATTACTCCTTTTTTTTTATTTTATCATATAAAACGGATTTTCTCAATAGATTATATGAAATTTTTTCATACGAAAAGAACCGCCCTAAGACGGTTCTTTTGCGGCAGTACCCTTTTACCCTATACTTCCCCGCTTCCTTTTCCTATACCGTTACAAATTCACTCACTCCGGTATTTTCGGTACGCTGATATCGCAGTATCCGAAGCCGCTTACGCCCGGCTCATACGTTATATTGATATGCTGCGTTTCCTTTGTCATATACTCCGCGTCGCTCATGTTCGCGTTGTTTTCCTTTATCCAGTCAAGGATTTGCTGAATTTTATCCTTATCCTCCGCCTTGTCAAATTTTGTCTGCTCCTGATAATGCGCGCCGTTGGGAATAAGCGTGATATCCTCCACAGCGATTGCCGCGACCTGATCCGCCGACGGCATTTTTTCGTACAGGCCCCACGATTTTAACAGCGCGATACAGTTTTTGTACGACGGATAGATGTTGTAGCTGTCCTCGCTCTGTATCCATTTCGACTTGTCCTCGATCGGCTTCCTGTCCTTGTCGAGCGTCGGCATACGGTACTTTATCTTAGCCGACGTGATAGCGTTTGAGAACTCATAATCGGTGAATGTCGATGACTCCACGTCCTTTTTGAGCGCGTCAAGCAGCTGCGTCTGTCTTTCGGGCGAAACCCATGAGTCTATGCCGAGGTTGACGATATTCGAGCCGATATACTCCATTTCGCGGTCGGAGATTATTGGGAATTGGTTGCTCTTTACCTGCTTTAAACCCTGCACGGCGCAGTATTTTTCAAACACGTCCGCGTTGTCGCGGTCGATATTGTATTCGCGCTTCATCACGCGCCCGTTTGAGAGAGTGTACACAATTGGGATATTGTATTCCGTATCGTCATAATCCGTCTTATCGCTTTCGACGATCGCGCGGTGTAGCGCCGTCACGGCTTCAATATCCGCCTCGTCGTACATTTCCCAGCGTGGCTGCGCGCTTTCGGCGAGATACTGCGGTCCGTTATCGACATTGACGTTCTCGTAATGCGGCGTGTAAGCGGTTTCGGGTTGATCGTAAAGGCTTACCACGTTGATCGACTCGATTTTGTCGATATCCGGCACGCGCTTTTCAAAGCCGGTTATATCCGCGCCGAAGAACAGGTACAGCACACCCATCATAGCGAGGTACACGATTATCGGCTTTATGATTTTGTTCGGCTTAAACGTCTTTGAGATAATCATTCTCGCGATTATAATACCCGCGATACCGAACGGTACGCCGAGCCACATCGAGAACGTATCCTGCGGAGAGCCGCTCATGATCTCACAGATATACGCGTATCCCGCAAGTCCCGCACAGAACGCAAGTCCGTACATGAATACGGGGTTTAAGCAATCGAACGCGAGTATTCGGCTGTGATTTTCGAGAGCGCGTTTTTTGTAAAATATATGTCCCAAAATTATGAACAGCGCGCCCGCCGCGAGGTATATGAACACGCCGCCCTTTAACAGGTGCGAATAGTCCATATACACCCATTCGAGGTAATCGATAATTCCGTATTCCGCGTAGCCGTACAAATAATTCTCGCATAAGGCCGACAGCATTGCGGTGAAAAACGCCGGCAGCGCCGCTACTATAGCGGGCAGCACCACGCCCGCGGCGGTATTGCCGACGAGCATCTGCGCGGCGGCGGAAAATCCCATGACGATAAACGCGTACACGAGAGATAACAGCGCCCACGTGATTATATACGACGCTTGAACGTCCACGACGGTGAACATTAGCAGCATATTTAGTATGATCGGCACAACGAGCAGTATTGCGGCCGAAATCAGGTGCGAGAAGTACAGACATCCGCGCGTCAGCGGCAGCTTATGCGCCTCGCATACCGCGCTTTTGTGGTGCAGGTATGAGAACAGCAGCGCGGGAATTATTATGCCGAACGCGAATATCGTGAACACCGAGAATAGCGCCGTGTTGGCGAAACGGCTCATGGCAAACGTATTTGCCGCCTCCGGAACAAACATGTTCGATATCGCGGCGTGTGACATCACCACGCGCGCGGGAAGCGCGGTCGTAATGAACAGCATTACCGCGAACGCCGCGCCGTTGCTCCAGTAGCGACGCAGATCTGATTTTATAACGCTTTT
>CANQYQ010000021.1 GCA_947628155.1 uncultured Clostridia bacterium | reverse complement strand
GCCTCCCTTGTCAAAGGGAGGGGGACCATGCGCAGCATGGTGGAGGGATTCATTTTTACAGAAAACCGCATATTACAGCGATTTATCGTAATTGCGGAATCCCCCAGTCAGCTACGCTGACAGCCCCCTTTAACAAGGGAGCCTTAGCAGAGCACCGCCATATGCAAAAGCGCGATAAACTAAAATTTATCTATCCAATAATACAAACCGGAGGAAATGTATGAAAAAATTGGTTTTACTTATATTGACCGTGTGTGTTCTGACGTCGTGCGCGCCGGCGCGAACGTTTGACGACAACGGCAAATTAAACGTATGCGCGTCGTTTTACGCTATGTATGATTTTGCGCGCACGATAGGCGCGGACGACATAAACCTGTACAACATGACCCCGTCCGGCGCGGAGCCGCACGATTACGAGCCGACGGCGGCGGATATGGCGCGTCTTAACGACGCGGATATTTTCATTTACCACGGCGGCATAGATTCCTGGGCGGAGGAGATAATCGACACGCTGCCCGAAACGGTGCGGGTCGTGCACGCGCCGGAGCTGATTTCAACATACTATCCCGACGACCCGCACACATGGCTAAGTCCGCTTAACACAGAGCTTGAGTTTAATGCGGTATGCATGGCGTTCGAATCGGCGGATGAAGCAAACGCGGATAAATACCGCGCGCGGGCGGACGAATATACGGCGCGGATAAACGAGCTTGACGCGGAATACAAAAACGCCGGTTTTGCCGGGAAAACACTGTTCGTTTCACACGGCGCATATGGGTATTTGTGCGGGGAGCTCGGCATGGAGCAATTCGCGCTTGATTCGATATCGGGTGAAAGCGACCCGTCTCCGGCGCAGATGGCCGAAATGGTTAAGACAATAGACGAAAAGGACGCGGAATGTATATTTTACGACCCGCTCGATACGAGCAAGCTTGCCGACGCGGCCGCGTCAGAGGCGGGAGTGCGGACAGAGCCGCTGTCCACGTTTGAAAATGACTCGGAGGAACGTGATTATGTGACTGTTATGCGCGAAAATCTCGAGCGTCTAAAGTCCGCGCTGAACTGAATAAATATACACGGCATTGATATTTCGTATGGAAAATCATAGCATGTTCACATAAAGCTAAAATCAGCAAATCTATTTTATGTGAACACGATTTACAGATAATTTCGGTGATAGTATGAAGGAAATTCTAATTGTTAAAAATTTGTCATTTAAATACAGCGATGTACCGGTGCTTCGCGACGTAAGCTTCTCGGTGGAAAAGGGTGATTTCCTGGGAATTATCGGCTCGAACGGCGCCGGGAAATCTACGCTTATAAAGCTGATTTTGGGCCTTTTGCCGTATAAGAGCGGAGAAATCCTGCTCCACGGCGCCGACGTCCGTACGCGCAAACCGAACGTCGGCTACGTATCGCAGAAGGTGGCGTCGTTTAACACGGGCTTCCCGGCTACGGTCAGGGAGGTCGTGCTGTCCGGATTAAAAAAACCATCTCTGTTCCGCTATACCGCGGAGGATATGCGCCGGCTCGGCGAATGTCTTGAGCGCGTCGGGATGACGGAGTACGGGAATAAGCTGATAGGACGGCTCTCGGGCGGCCAGCAGCAGCGGGCGTTTATCGCGCGCGCGCTGATAGGCGGAAGTGATATACTTATCCTTGATGAGCCAACAGTCGGCATCGACGCGATGTCCGTAAAATCGATAATGGAGCTGATCTCGGAAATAAACAGATCCGGCGTAACGGTTATAATGACCAACCATGATACGCCTACGCTTGTTGAGGCGGCGGATAAGCTGCTGATTTTCTGCGAGCACGGCAACGCGGAGCTTGTAAAGAAAAACGAGTTATCGCTCGCGGAAATGAGCGAGCTGTACGCCGGGAAACGGAGGCATCACCATGATTGATACCCTGATAGAAATGTTTTCATATGATTTTATGCAAAAGGCTCTCCTGACGCTTATTATAATTTCGGTGATCGCGCCGCTTATCGGCATGCCGATAGTAATGAAGCGGTTGTCTGCTATAGGCGACGCCGCGTCGCACAGCGCGCTGGCGGGCGTCGCGGCGGGGCTTATCTTAGGCGTTAACCCGGTACTGGGCGCGGTAACATTTTCCGTCCTGGCCGTACTGGGTATAGAGGCGTTCAGAAAGGCCTTTTCAAAATACTCCGAAATCGCGGCGGTGGTTGTGATGTCGGCGGGGATCGGACTTACGGCTGTATTATCCGGATTTATAACAAGCGGCGCAAGCTCTATCAACAGCTTCATGTTCGGCTCAATAGTCGCCGTATCCGATTTTGAAATCATGTTGACGATGGGCCTGAGTCTCGCCGTAATTGCCGTATCATGGATATTCCATCGCGAGATCTTCGCGATAACCTTTGACGAGGAGGCGGCAAAAATAGCCGGGCTGCCGGTAAAAAGCATAAATTTCCTGCTGATGCTTTTAACGGCAATAACGGTCGCGGCCGCGTCGCGCATAGTCGGAGCGCTGATGATCTCGTCGCTGCTGGTAATACCTGTCGCGGCGGCAATGCTCATCGGGAAAAGCTATAAAAACACGGTTGTACTATCGGTAATATTTGCGGAAATATTCTCGGTTTCGGGATTTTTCGTATCAACCGTACTGAATCTCAGACCGAGCGGAACTATTGTACTTATCGGCGTCGCGGTATTGCTCATACTGATGATTTGCCGCGGAAGGGATAGGTGAATTTCGTATGACGGCCATTGAAATATTAAACAGCGCGGGATTAAAACGCACGAAGCAGCGCGAGGCGGTAATATCGGCGCTCTCGGGCGCGAACAAACCGCTTACCGCCGAGGAAATATACGAGCGTTCGCAAAACGCGGCGCTGTCAACAATTTACCGCACCATTGACACGCTTTTGGAAAAGGGCATAATCGTAAGCACTACAATACCGTACAGCGACGGCGTTTTCTATGAGCTGACCGCCAACGAGCACCGGCATTACGCAATATGTCTGTCGTGCCGGAGGATGCGGTACATAAACGTATGCCCGATCCGCGAAACGCGGCTCGACGATTTTACCGTCACATCACATAAAATAGAGCTTTACGGCTATTGCGGCGACTGCCTCGCCAAAGCGCCGGCGCCGAAATCACAAGGCCGTGCAGCCGCAAACAGGAAAATGATTTCCAATGCTTTGTAATATTATGAAAACAGAGTCTCACAAGGGTAGGTGAGACTCTGTTTTGTTACGAATAAATATAATCAGCCGATTATTCCTCCGGCGTTTCGGCGGGTTCATCGGGAACGGTCGACGGCGGTTCTTCTGTAGGCTGGACCTCCGCCGGCGTTTCGGCAGACTCATCGGGAACGGTCGACGGCGGTTCTTCTGTAGGCTGGACCTCCGCCGGAGTTTCGGTAGGCTGAACGTAATCCGGGGTCACAATAACCACAGTCCTCGTCGCCGGATCCCAATCAACCGTGCAGCCGAACGTTTCCGCGCAAGCGCGCGCCGGAATCATTGTGCGGTCGTTTATGATCTGAGCCGGAACATCAAGCGTACGCGGCTCGTTATTTACATAGTACGTCGCGTCATCAATTTTCATATTCATTGTTAGATTATCCTTGACCGCCACTACCATGCGATATTCGTGCAGCCAATCGACCTTACACCCGATTTTCTCAAGAACGGCGCGCACGGGAACAAGCGTGCGGTCATTAATTATGCACGCCGGCTGATCCGCAAACACAAGCGGCGTACCGTCTATGGTAACGTTTATAATTTCCGGTGTAACATCGGGAGTTTCAGCGGGCGGAGCGGGGGTCTCCGTCGGATCGGCCGGTTCGGTTGACGGCGGCTCTGTCGGCGCCTCCGTCGGCGCTTGTGTCGCGGCCGGCGCGATATTCAAGGCCGACAGCTCACTGTGATCCTCGAAATAGACCACCGGATGCGAGTTTGTACGTATACCCGATGCGCGCACGTACGTTTTTAACGTTACGTCCGATATAAGATCGGTAACCCTGAAATACATATCCGTATTATTTTCGTTCAGAATGAGTCGGTTTACGGTATTTATAAAGCTCGGCTCGGTAAATCCCGAATTATAGAGCATCTGCCACGCCGCGTCGTATAAATCGTTATATCCGTCCGGATTTGTCGAGGTCGTTATCCCCTTATTCGTACTCTGCGAATACGATGTGTTTTTATCCGGCGTAGTCATTGACGCGCTTTCATATTCGTAATCGTCGCGGTACGTCTTTTCCACGCTCACTTGATTTAAAAGCCTCACACCGCCCGCGTCAACATACATCATTTTCAGCTTGTATGATTTTTCCGAACCGGTATCTATAAACGATTCCGCGCATAAATAATCCCTGCCGTTATAATTTTTTACAAACACATTCGCGAACGACTCGCCGTAATCGCATACAAGGTCGATTATATACGACGCGCAAAACGTCGGCTGTCCTTCGGATATGCGATAAACGCGGATAAGATTATCGCCGACAAGTATAAGCTCGGAATTTCCGTCCGCGTCTATATCCATGCGGAACGCCGAAATTATACCCGAAAAATATTCGCTCGCCGTGATCTCATTCTCGTGTCCGGCGTATGATTTCGCAAAATCGCACAGTCCCGACTGCGGAATAACCACATTCGCGACAAAATTTCGGAATTCATATTCATAATCGTTTGCCAAAGCCGGATTCGGAATAACCGAAAACGCCGCCGCGGCAGCCGTTATCAGCGCCGCGAGTTTCTTTTTAATAGCCATATCCCCTTACCTTCCTTTATTTTAAAATTATATTCCGGATTTTAAATCACGGAGCTTTTCCCTAAGTGCCTTTTCGCGCTCGGGATCCGATTCGCCCGACGCGATTGCTTTTACAACCGCGCTTCCCACTATCGCTCCGTCGCAGTATGCGGCAAGCTCGCGTACCTGCTTGCCGTTTGATATGCCGAACCCCACGCACGCGGGTACGGCGGAATACTTGTTTATAACCGCGAAAAATTCTTCAAAGTTCGTATTAAACGATGATTTCTCACCCGTAACGCCCAGCGACGATACGCAGTATAAAAATCCCTTCGAGCCCTTCGCTATTTTTTCTATTCTGTCTCTTGACGTAGGCGATACAAGATTGATTTGATAAACGCCGTATTTCTCGGTAAACTCCTTGATCTCGCCGCTTTCCTCAAACGGCAGATCCGGAATTACCAGGCCGTCAATACCGGCCTCGGCGCATCTTTTAAAGAACGCGTCCGCGCCGTATTGCACTATCACGTTATAATAGAGCAAAAATACGAGCGGTATAGATATATCGGCTCTGATTTCCGATACCATATCAAATACCTTAAAAATATCCGTACCCTGCTCCAGCGCGCGCATATCCGCCGCCTGTATGGTCGGCCCGTCCGCCGACGGGTCGGAAAACGGAACGCCTATTTCTATTAAATCAACGCCCTCGTCCTCCATTATTTTTATAGCCTTTTTCGTAAATTCCAAGTTCGGGTCCCCCGCGGTCAAAAAGGTTATAAGCGCCTTTTCGCCGCGCTTTTTCATCTCTCCCAAACGCTCGTCTATTCTGTTCATATCTGACCTCTCACTATTCTTATAAATTCTCTTATTTTGTCCTCGTCCTTATATCCGTCCGTTTCGACGCCCGAGGACACGTCTACTCCGACGGGGTTGAAAATCTCGATACCGCGCGGCACATTCTCCGCGTTCAGTCCGCCCGCGAGCATTACGGGCATACCGCCCGCGTCCACGCCCGCCGACCAGTCAAACGTTTTTCCCGTGCCGCCAAGCTCGTTCGCATCGTATTTATCTATCAGCACGCGGCTTATGCCGTTGATTACCGGTATTTTCCCGCCGTGCAAAAGCCGTACGGCCTTCCATATTTCATGATCCGTGCCGAGCGATTTTATATATTTTTCGTCCTCGTCACCGTGGAGCTGTATCACGTCAAGTCCGGCGGTTTCTGCGGTTTTGAGCACCTTCTCCGCCGGTTCGTTTACAAATACGCCGACCGCTTTTATACCGTCCGCCAGGCGGGATCTCAAGTTCGCCGCCTTTTCCGGCGATACGTATCTGCGTGTCGGGGCGAATATGAATCCTATATATTCCGGTTTGTATCTGTTTACGATTTCTATATCCTCTTCGCGGCGTATGCCGCATATCTTTATGTCCATATCATTCACCGAAGCGCATGGCGTTTACCGCCGCCGCGATGTCGTTTTTCCGCATAAACGCCTCGCCTATTAACGCCGCGTCGAAGCCGAGCGATTTTAAATATTCATAATCCGCGTTTGTGCGGATCGCGCTTTCGGCAACCTTTACGCTGTTTTTCGGGATATATTCAAGCAATCGCCCGCAAAGCGTCAAATCCTCCTCAAACGTTTGCAGATTGCGGTTGTTTACGCCGATTATCGAACCAAAACGCGCCGCGCGCTCGATTTCCTCACGGCTGTGCGTTTCAACGAGCGCGTCAAGCCTTAAATCCGACGCGGTTTTATAGAACCGCGCGTATTCCTCGTCGGTCAGCGCCGCCATGATGAGCAGCACCGCGTCCGCGCCCGCGAGCTTCGCCTCGTATATCTGGTATTCGTCTACGATGAAATCCTTGCGCAGCACGGGTATGTCGTATTTTGATTTTATGTCGCGGATAAACCCTAAATCACCCTTAAAATATTCCGGCTCTGTCAGCACCGATAAGCACTGCACGCCGCAGCTTACATATTCCTTCGCAATTGACATATGGTCGAAATCCGCGCGGATAAGCCCTTTTGAGGGAGACGCCTTTTTTATCTCCGCGATTATCGAAACGCCTTCATAGTTCGTTATCGCGTCCTTGAATTTCGGCGGCTTTAAATCAATTGCGTCAAGCTCCTTAATAAGCTCCTTTAGCGGTTTTATTTCCTTTGCCGCCTTTACGCGTTCACGCGAAAGCGCGGTAAGCTTATCCAATATCATGCGTTACCTCCGAAGGAATTGGTAAATTTGACTATTTCCTCAAGCTTCTCCGCCGCTTTGCCGCTGTCGATCAACTCGCGCGCCATTTTTACACCGTCGGCTATCGACGCGGCCTTTTTGCCTATATACAGGCCCGCCGCGCTGTTTAATACGACGATATCGCGCTTCGCGCCCTTTTTGCCCGCGAATATATCGCGCGCTATTTGCGAGTTCTCCGCAGCCGTGCCGCCCTTTAAATCCGCGGGGTCGGCGTAGGGTATGCCGTAATCGGCGGGATCTATATAATATTCCGTTATTTTTCCGTCCTTTATTTCGTTAACAAGCGTCTTATCCGCCGCCGTGATCTCATCCATGCCATCCATGCCGTGAACAACGAGAGCGTCCGTAACGCCCAGATTAACCATGACCTGCGCGAATACGGGAGTTGTTTCGGCGTCAAATACGCCTATTACCTGACGCGCCGCGCCGGACGGGTTTGATAATGGGCCGAGCATATTGAAAATCGTGCGTATGCCCAGCTCGCTCCTTACCGGGGCGACGTTTTTCATCGCCTTATGGAATTTCTGCGCGTTCATAAAGCCGAAGCCGGTATTATTGATGCACTCCGTGACCTGCTCCGGTTCGAGCATAATATTAATGCCGAGCGCCTCCAATAGATCCGCCGAACCGCTTTTTGACGACGCGGCGCGGTTGCCGTGCTTCGCTATCGTTACGCCGCCCGCCGCGCATATTATCGACGCGGTGGTGGAAATATTAAACGAGTTCGTGCCGTCTCCGCCCGT
This sequence comes from uncultured Clostridia bacterium, assembly GCA_947628155.1. Taxonomy (GTDB): domain Bacteria; phylum Bacillota; class Clostridia; order UBA1381; family UBA1381; genus 12844. The sequence continues at coordinate 14,349 of CANQYQ010000021.1, read as the reverse complement.
GCCGACAAAGTCGATATATTCCTTGTCCGTGAGCGTACCGAGCCGGCCTGCCTTTGATTTCATCATCTGTGTGCAGCCGACGATTTCGTCAACCGTTTCGCCCTTCATCCTTAGCGCCGTTAAAAACGCCGCCATCTGCACCTGCGACGCTTTGCCCTCCAGCATTAGATCCATCGCGCGCGACGCTTCCTCCCGCGTTAAATCCTGTCCTTCAACTACCTTTTGAATAAGCTCTCTCATTCTCATCTTCCTCCTCTATTTTAAGCTCATCTCTTCTCAGCTCAATTGAGCTGTATGTTATTGTATCATAACAAAACCGAAATTGCAATACACTAAAAATTTATTTTGCGGTCCACTTAAAAATTATTTTGTAAATTTACTGAATTAATACCGAATCCTCAAATTTCCCCTTGCATACATCCCACAAATCTGCTATAATTTATTATAGTTATAATTATTAAGGGGGTACTTCAAATGCTTAAGTATGTATTAACACAATCTTTATCGGTTCTCGCGAGAAAGCCGATAATGCTATGGGGCGTATCGATTATGTGCTCAATTATAACCATTTTGGTTATGATATCCGGTTTTTTCGTTCCGATAATCACCATTCCGATCGCTCTTACTCTTGAAGCCGGCATGGCCGCGCTGTATCTTGACGGATACAACAATCAGCCTATAAATTCCAAACAGCTTTTTAAAGGCTTTTCCAAAGAATGCGTGCCGCGTGTAACGGGCGGAATGTGCTGGTATTATCTTTGGTCGATCATATGGTTACTTATTCCGTTTGTAGGTATATTTATATATATAGTAAAAGCGTATTCTTACCGCTTTACGCCGTACATACTTATTTCGCGTCCCGAAATAAGCGCGACGGACGCGCTGAAGGTATCCATGGCGGAAACAAAGGGATATAAGCTTCTGATGTTCCTTACCGATTTGCTTATATGCGCCGCGATAGCCGTTATTGTGCTTATATTAACCCTGCTTTCCGACATCCGTCATATCGGGATAATATTCGCCGTAATCTTGTCGCTGTTTTTGGTTGCGCTGTATTTGTTTTTGCCACTGTTTTTCGGGCTTATCAAAGCGGCGTTTTATCAGGAAACACGCGGCGGGCGCAGGATCCCCGCGTATCGCCCCGCTCCGTATAACAATCCTTCGATAAGCTACGGCCCTCCATCAACTCCTGTTACGCCCGGAACGCCTACGGAGAATAACCCGTCTCCCGTAAATAATGCGGATTGGTTCTGTACGGAGTGCGGAACTCAGAACCCGGCCGGCACGATTTTTTGCCGCGCGTGCGGAAAAAGAAAGGATTAACCGGCATTTTGTCTTGTAAAGAACAGCAGTGTTCAAAAGCCGCGCCGCCGCGGTGAACGGTATTTTCCGCCCGGCGCGCTCATAAAAGAAACCGCGCCGCTTCAACGCGGCGGTTTCTTTTATTTACCGACTCAAAAAATACTTTATGGTATCGGACCGCGTCCGGCGGATGTTAAAAAATCAGTCCGAATATTATATATTATTGGGAGGAACGCGTATGAAAATCGATAAACCCGCGGCAAGATCCGTATTTGCGGAATACGTAAAAAACTATAACGCCGACGACGAAAAAATACGCCTTAAAATCGGCCATACGTACCGCGTCGCGGAGCTTTGCGGCGGGATAGCCCGATCCGAGGGGCTTTCCGGCTCCGACGCCGACCTTGCGTGGCTTATCGGACTGCTTCACGATATCGGACGCTTTGAACAGCTGCGCCGATACGGAACATTTATCGACGCGGAATCGATTGACCACGCCGAGCTTAGCGCGGATATTTTATTCAGGCAAGGCAAGATCCGCGAATTTATCGACAGTCCCGAATACGATCCTCTTATTGAGCTTGCCGTCCGCACACACAGCCTTTACCGGCTGCCCGATGGCATATCGGAGCGTGAAGCGATGTTCTGCAATATTATCCGGGACGCGGACAAGGTGGATATTCTGCGTGTAAACGTGGAGTTTGCACCGGAGGATATTTACAACGTTTCGTCCGATGTACTGCGCGGCGAAGCTGTTACGGATGCGGTGATGCAAAGCTTTTTTGAGGAGCATGCGACCTTGCGCTCTCTTAAAAAAACCGCGGTTGATCATCTCGCCGGGCACATCTCGCTCATATACGAGCTTGTGTACCCATACAGCGTAAAAATCATGGCGGAACAGGGGTTTTTGGAAAAAATGCTTGCGTTTGAATCGAATAATCCGAAAACGCGCGAGCAATTCAAAATAATCGCCGAACGTATTAACGCGTATGTCGCGCGCCGTCTCGGGCGAAACGGAGGAGCAAGCGCATGACTGATATTATCGCGCGCATAACCGATGCCGACTTTGCGATTCTTGAATTTATACAATCACATTTTCGCTGCGCGTTCCTTGACGCGGTCATGCCGGTTATAACTCACCTCGGCGCCGGCGGAATTTTATGGATCATCCTGGCGCTGTCGCTTATCTGCACAAAAAAATACCGGCGCTCCGGATTCACTGCCGCGGCGGCGCTTATACTATGCCTGATATTCTGCAACGGATTACTGAAAAACATGATCGCGCGAACGCGGCCGTTTGATATAAACACATCGTTTGAGCTTTTGATACGCCCGCCTTCGGATTTCTCATTCCCGTCCGGGCACACCGCCGCATCGAGCGCGGCTGCGGCCGCTCTGCTGTGGTGCGGGAATAAGCGTATGGGAATATTCGCATCGGTGATTGCCGCGCTTATCGCGTTTTCGCGGCTGTATTTGTATGTGCATTTCCCGTCCGATGTGTTTGCCGGCGCGGTGCTGGGAGTAATTTTAGCCTATGCGGCGCACAAAATCGTTGACGCCTTATACCGAGAAAAAAACAAGCCTTAAACAGGCTCGTTTTTTTCAAATTGCCTCATAGGCGATATTTAAAATTATGATAACGGGCGTAAACCCATTTTTTCAATGGTTATTTCAGCAGTGTCCCAAGCTTTACCGCCTTCAAATACGCGTTTATAAAGCCGTTCAAATCGCCGTCCATAACCGCGCTGATATTGCCCATTTCAAAGCTTGTTCTCAAGTCCTTGACCATTGTGTACGGCTGAAAAACGTAGGAGCGAATTTGGCTGCCCCAGCCGTTTTCCATCTGCGTTCCCTGAATATCCGCGATTTTCTCCTTTTGCTGCTGCTCGGCAAGCTCAACGAGCTTGGCCTTTAGCATTTTCATAGCGTAATCGCGGTTCTGGAACTGCGAGCGCTGCGTCTGACACGACACGACGATCCCCGTCGGCTTATGCGTAAGTCTTACCGCCGACGACGTCTTATTTATATGCTGACCGCCCGCGCCCGATGCGCGGAACGCCTCCATTTCTATATCCTCCGGGCGGATATCCACCTCAACATCGTCGTCCAGCTCCGGCATTACCTCGACCGACGCGAACGACGTCATGCGCTTTCCCGCGCTGTTGAACGGTGAAATGCGGACGAGCCTGTGAACGCCCTTTTCCGCCTTTAAATATCCGTACGCGTTAAGTCCGCGCACCTCCATGGTGCAGCTTTTAAGTCCCGCCTCCTCGCCGTCGAGCGAGTCCATGATTTCTGTTTCATAGCCGTTCTTCTGCGCCCACATCTGGTACATGCGCAGCAGCATCTGGCACCAGTCCTGCGCCTCCGTGCCGCCGGCGCCCGCGTGGAGCGTAATGATCGCGTTCGATGAATCATACTGACCGCTCAAAAGCGTTTCAAGGGTCATCGTATCAATTGTTTTTTCAACCTTTTCAACCGATTCCTTTACCTCATCGAGCATTGACTCGTCGTTTTCCTCGTTGGCAAGGTCGATTAAGATCATCGTGTCCTCCCAAAGCGAGTGAAGCGCGTTGTATTTTTCTACCTTCGCGTTAAGCTGCTTTGCTCTTTGCAAAATCTTCTGCGATCCTTTCATATCGCTGTAGAAATCCGGTTCGAGCGATTTCGCCTCAAGCTCTTTCGCTTCCTCTATCGCGCCCGCGATGTCAAAGTGAATCCCTCAGTTCTTTAATGCCGTCCTCCATCGCGGCGAGCTTTAATTTATACTCGTCGTATTGCAGCATTTTAATCACATCCTTTTAAAAATTATTTATTTTTCGGGTTATAATAAATGGTTCATAAGCTTATGACGGTTATATTGCAATCCTTTCATGGCGCTCGGAGACAAAAGACAAACTGAGCGGCCTTTTTTCTGTACCGTTCAGTTCGAGCAGTTCCGGCACGGCGTAACGGACGCGTTCAAGCAGAGCGTCAAAAGAGCCGCTTTCAAGCACAAGTCCGGCGATATCATCGCTTGTCGCGACCCACACCTTCGCGTCGTCGTCCCATATCAGATTTATGATGTATTCCATTATAAAACCGCCCTTTTTAAAATTATTTATTTTTCGGGTTATATAACACGTTTCTTGCCGCGTTCATCTGCGCCGGCGTATTCATCGGCCGTGCCGGACGCTGCTGCGGGTTTGTCCTGTCCGCGCCGTTACGTCCGCAGCAGTTCTTGTATTTCTTGCCGCTGCCGCACGGACACGGGTCGTTTCTGCCGACCTTGCCTGCCGGCGCGGCCTTCTTGGGCTGCTTCTGCAGACTTCCGTCGCCGCCCGTATTGATCGGCTTTGCCACCTGCTCACGCTTTATTTCAATACGCGGCATAGCCGTCATAAGATATCGTACCGTATCGCGCTTGATCGCCTCAAGCATACCCTCGTACAGCTCCGAACCGACCGTTCTGTACTCGATCACCGGGTCGTGCTGACCGTACGCTCTTAAGCCGATTTCGCGCTTTACATGCTCCATTTCATCGATATGGTCCATCCACAGGGTATCGACTACTCGTAACATTATTACGCGCTCGAGCTCACGCATATTCTCACCGAATATCTGTGACTGGTATTCATACCGTTTATGGGCGATCTCCATCAAAGAGTCCTTGACGTCGTTTCTCGTTATGCTCTCCATTTCCGACTCGGGAATGTCAAACGCGCCCTGCGCGAACAATACGCTGTTCGCAAACTCCCTTATCGCGCGGATGTTCCAATCGTCCGGTATTTCGGAAATACCGATATAATCGTCAAGCGCGGTATCAATTACCGACTCGATCATATCCTGAATCGTCGAGCTTATATCCTCGCCGTCGAGGACCGCCTGACGCTGGCGGTATATAATTTTTCTCTGCTCGTTCATTACCTCGTCGTACTGCAGTACGTGCTTTCGCGAGTCAAAGTTGCGGCTTTCTATGTTCTTCTGCGCGTTCTCGATTGAATTGGTGAGCATTTTCGCCTCAATCGGGTCTGTTTCCTCAAGTCCCATCGCCGCGACCATCTTCTTAACGCGGTCGGAACCGAATATGCGCATCAAATCATCCTCGAGTGAAAGGAAAAATCTTGACGCGCCCGGGTCGCCCTGACGTCCCGAACGGCCGCGCAGCTGGTTATCTATACGGCGTGACTCATGCCGCTCCGTGCCGATAATGAACAGACCGCCCAATTTTTTGACTTCCTCCTGCTCCGGCTGTATCTGCTCCTTAAATTTATTGTAAAGCTCGCTGTATTTCGCGCGCGCCTCCAAAATCGCCTCGTCGTCCGTATCCGCGAAGCCCGTCGCCTCGTTTATAAGCTCCTCGTCATAACCGAGCTTCGCCATTTCATGTTTCGCCATAAACTCCGCGTTGCCGCCGAGCATTATATCCGTACCACGGCCGGCCATATTTGTCGCTATCGTTACCGCGCCCTTTTTACCTGCCTGCGCCACGATTTCCGCTTCCTTGGCGTGGTATTTCGCGTTTAATACCTCGTGCTTTATGCCCTGACGCTTCAGCATTCCCGACAGCAGCTCCGACTTGTCCACGTCAACCGTGCCGACAAGCACCGGCTGACCCTTTTCATGGCATTCCTTTATCTGCTCGATAACAGACAGATATTTCCCGCGCTCTGTCGAATACACCACGTCCTGCATATCCTTTCTTATAACAGGCTTATTCGTCGGAACAGCAACCACGTCGAGCTTGTAAATATGCTGAAATTCCTCCTCCTCGGTAAGCGCCGTACCGGTCATACCGGAGAGCTTTCCGTAAAGGCGGAAGAAGTTTTGGAACGTGATCGTCGCCAAGGTCCTCGACTCATTCTCGACCTTAACGCCCTCCTTCGCCTCGATCGCCTGATGCAGACCGTCGCTGTAACGGCGGCCGGGCATGATACGTCCGGTAAATTCATCCACGATTAAAACCTGATCGTCCTTGACGATATACTGCTTATCACGGTGCATTACGCCGTTTGCATGCAGCGCCTGATTTATATGATGCTGTATTTTCATATTTTCCGGGTCGGAGAGGTTTTCGATACCAAACGCCTGCTCCGCCTTCTTAATTCCCTGTTCGGTGAGCGTGGCGGTTTTCGCCTTCTCGTCCACGATATAATCCGCGTCAATATCCTCGTCGAGCTGCTTGTCGTCATGCTCGGTCACGACAAGCTTCTTTAACCGCTTCACGAACATATCCGCAAGCTTATACAGCTCGTTCGCGCCCTGACCCATGCCGGAAATAATAAGCGGCGTTCTCGCCTCGTCGATAAGGATTGAGTCCACCTCGTCCACGATAGCGTAAAAATGGCCGCGCTGCACCTGCTGCGCCTTGTTGACAACCATGTTGTCACGCAGATAATCGAAGCCCAGCTCATTATTTGTGCCGTAGGTGATGTCCGCCGCGTACGCTTCGCGGCGCTCCGTATTATCCAAATCGTGAACGATAAGTCCGACACTCAGGCCCAAGAACCGGTACACCTTACCCATCCACTCGCTGTCTCGCTTCGCAAGGTAATCGTTTACGGTGACGATATGTACGCCCTTGCCTACAAGCGCGTTAAGGTACGCCGGAAGCGTGGATACGAGCGTTTTACCCTCACCTGTTTTCATTTCGGCAATTCGTCCCTGATGCAGTATTACTCCGCCGACGACCTGCACGTAAAAATGCTTCATCCCGAGTACTCGCCAGCTCGCCTCGCGCATGACCGCGAACGCCTCCGGGAGCAAGTCATCCAAGGTCTCACCCTTTTGCAGCCGCTCCTTGAATTCCGGCGTTTTCGCCTTCAATTCTGCGTCGGTAAGCTTTTCCATATCGCTCTCAAGCGCCATGACCTTGTCCGCGATCGGGTATACCTTCTTTAACTCACGGTCGGAATATGTGCCGAATATTTTGTCAAAAAGACCCATTTATTTCACCTCATGTTTTACCCGCTTCCGGGAGTCGTCCGGAAACGTATTCTTTGTTATTTAAAAAAGTCCGCAATAATGTTATTATACCATAACGCATGTATTATAACATATGTTTTTAAATATTACTACTACTTTTTGTGAATTTTTTGTGAAAAGTTTAAATAAATACGCGGCATGTCCGTATGATGCCGCGTAAAGTCCGCATTTTGATTGCGGAATATAACAAAAAAAGCCGTTCTTGCCGCAAAAACGAGCCCCAGCGCACTTTTGTGCGTATGCGGGCCCGTTTTGTAAAATCCAATTTATCAAAGCCGCCGCGGCGCCAATCGACCGCCGGGTGTTTTTATCTCTGAACGCGTCCCGAACCGTCGCCTCCGGCGAGGGTCTCGACCTCCTCGCGCGTTACGAGGTTAAAGTCGCCCGGGATCGTGTGCTTCAAAGCCGAAGCCGCAACACCGAACTCAAGCGCGTCCTTGAAGCTTTTGCCATCCACGAAGCCGCAGATCGTGCCGCCCGCGAAGCTGTCGCCGCCGCCTACGCGGTCAACGATAGGCGTGATCCGGTATTCTCTCGAATGATAAAATTCCTTGTCCTCGGCCGAATAAATGCACGCCGACCAGCCGTTGTCGGAAGCGGAATGCGATACGCGGAGCGATGAAATAACATATTTAAAGTTGAATTTATCAACCATCTGCTTAAATATCGACTCATATCCCGCGAGATTCAATTCACCCGAGGTAACATCGGTATTTTCCGGCTTAAAGCCCAGGACCTTGTCCGCGTCCTCCTCGTTTCCGATACAAACGTCAACGTACTGCATGAGGTTAGTCATAACCTTCTGCGCCTTCTCGCTCGACCAAAGCTTCTTGCGGAAGTTAAGGTCGCACGAAACGGTTACGCCGTGAGCCTTCGCAGCTTTGCACGCAAGCTCCGTTAATTCCGCCGCCGCGTCGGAAACAGCCGGTGTGATACCGGTAAAGTGGAACCAGTCCGCGCCTTCGAAAATTTCGTCAAAATTGAAATCATCCGCTGTTGCGGTGGAGATCGACGAATGCGCGCGGTCATACGTTACATTTGACGGCCGCATCGCCGCGCCGGTCTCAAGGAAATAAATTCCCAGTCTCTCGCCGCCCTTCGCGATATGCTTCGTCTCAACGCCGTATTTTCTGAGCGCCGCGATCGCGCACATGCCGATAGGGTTATCGGGAACCTTTGTCACAAACTCCGCGTCATGGCCGTAATTTGCGAGCGATACCGCAACGTTCGCCTCGCCGCCGCCGTAATTGATGTCAAATTCATCAGCCTGAATGTATTTTTCGTTGTTCGGGGTCGATAATCTAAGCATTATCTCGCCCATTGTAACTACCTTTGCCATTTATATATCTCCTTTAATGTATTGATTACTTCTTGAGCGATTCACGCGCGGCCTTGATCCTCTCGATGAAAATCTTTGCCGTCTTTGTGATATCCTCATAATCGCCGGTCTTTGCGCCCTTCGTAAGAGACGAGCCCGCGCCTACCGCGATAGCGCCCGCCTTTATCCACTGGTCAACGTTATCAACGTCAACGCCGCCTGTCGGCATCATCTTGCACTGCGGCATAGGGCCTTTGATGTCCTTGATAATCGTCGGTCCGAACAAGTCGGCCGGGAAAATCTTGCACACGTCAGCGCCCGCGCGCATAGCGGTCATGCACTCGGTGATCGTCATACAGCCGGGCATATACGGTACTCTGTATGTTCCGCAAAGCTTTGCCGTTTCAGCGTCAAAGCCGGGGGATACTATGTAGTTCGCGCCCGCCAAAATCGCGATACGCGCCGTGGGCGCGTCGAGAACCGTGCCCGCGCCCAAAAGCATTTCGCCGTTTGAATACTTCGCCGCAAGCTCCTTCATTACCTGATCCGCGCCGGGGACGGTGAATGTAAGCTCGATTGACGAGCAGCCGCCCGCGAGACACGCGTCGCAGATTTTGATCGCCTCTTCGCCGCTTTTCGCTCTTACAACAGCTACAAGACCGCTGTCCTGAAGCTTCTGCAATACCTGTTCTTTTTCCATAAAAAACTCCTCCTTAACATGATTTAAAATAAGTTATATATATATTTTACCACAAATTCATTATTTTTGCAATAAAAATCCGTCAATTTATATAATTTGACGGATTTGTTCGATTTTAACGCGGCAACTCGCCCTCTTGAATGATTCCGCGCGCGAAAGCACTCTCCTTTATGTCAAAATAAAGCTGTGTCTGAGCCGCCTGTATATACGGGTCGAGGAATAAAAAGCCTATTCCCGCCGTAAGCAAACACAGCAGCACCCAGCCGATAAACGAAAGCTCAAGCAAGAATGCCTTGCCCTTGTAGCCGTCCATAGCGGCCTTCGATATTTCAAACGCGCGCGAGCTTGGCATATTCGGGTTTTCCGCGAGCATATAATCAATCATTAAGTACGAATAGCTCTTGATTATTCCCGGAACGACGAGCAGCAGTGTCCACAGGTAAATGAAAATGCCCTTCTTTACCTTTGTTCCCGCGACGTTCATAAGTCCGTTTTTAAACACGTAACCAAGCTCGTTTACGTCCGCCGATCTCCCCCGCGCACTGAGAATGAAGTACCGCAAAAGACCTACCGACATCGGAACCAGAACGAAAATCGCATATGCTATGCTCACCGCGGCCGCAAGCTCGACTCCCACCATGATGGATCTCGAAACCTGAGCCGGGTCGGCGTTGTTCGTCATAGCCTGCACAAGGCCGGCCACTCCGCTTGTAATTCCTCCCGCAAGGGTCACGAGCAAACATAATCCGAACGCGTACCAGTAGTTACCTCTCAAAGCGTTTCTTGCCGCCGCTCTGTATTCGGCGCATGGCTTTCCCATAAAAAAAATCACGTCCTTCATTATTGATATCATAATTGTACCACATAATTTCCCATTATTCAATATATTTTATAAAATAAATCTTGTAATAATACAAAATATGGTATATAATAATTATGTATAAGCATTTACTGCAAAAGGAGAAGATTATGAATAAACCGGTAAAATTATACGTCGTCGTGCCGTGCTACAACGAGGAGGCGGTGCTTGCGGAAACGTCCAAGCGCATGTCGGAGCTGTTCGGATTTATGAGCGCGGGTTCTCTTATTACGGACGACAGCCGTATTGTATTTGTGGACGACGGCTCAAAGGACAAGACATGGTCGATGATAGACGATTTGACAAAGCAGAGCAGTGTATTCGCGGGAATAAAGCTTGCCCATAACGCGGGGCATCAAAACGCGGTATTCGGCGGTTTGATGACTGTAATGGACGACTGCGACTGCGCAATTTCAATCGACGCGGATCTGCAGGATGATATAAACGTAATCCCCGAAATGGTGAAGGATTTTGCCGAAGGATATGACGTGGTTTACGGCGTAAGGAACAAGCGCAGTACCGACACGTTTTTCAAGCGCACTACCGCCGAGGGTTTTTATAAAATAATGCGCGCTCTGGGCGTTGATTTGGTATTTAATCACGCGGACTTCAGACTGCTCAGTCACAGAGCTCTAAAGGCGCTTTCGCAGTACCCGGAACGCAATATGTTCCTGCGCGGCATGGTGCCGACGCTGGGGTTCCGCTCAACCTGCGTATATTATGACCGCGCGGAGCGGTTCGCCGGCGAATCAAAGTATCCGCTTAAAAAAATGTTATCGTTCGCATTCGACGGCATAACATCATTTTCGATAAGTCCGATACGCTTTATAAGCGGACTTGGCGCCGCCGCGTGCGTGATAGCAATCGCAATGGCGGTATACACGATAGTATGTAAATTTACGGGACATACCGACTCGGGTTGGGCGTCGCTTATGCTGTCGATATGGTTTGTCGGCGGCGTGCAGCTGCTGTCGCTGGGACTGATAGGCGAATACATCGGTAAAATGTATAAAGAAGTTAAGCGCAGACCGAGATATATTATCGAGGCGTACATCAATAACAGTGAAGAGGAAAAAGAGGAAAAAGATTAAATTTATGTTTATCGCACAGTTGCGTATGTGAAACGCCGTAGGGGCGGCCATTGGCCGCCCGTGTTCCGTAACCCAATATGGAACACGGCGGGCGTTAGCCTCCCTTGTCAAAGGGAGGTGGCATTTGCGACTGTAAGGAGCAAATGACGGAGGGATTCATTTTTACAGAAAACCGCATATTACAGCGATTTATCGTAATTGCGGAATCCCCTCGCCAACTTCGTTGGCCCTCTCCCCTTTGACAAGGGGCGCAAGCAGAGCGTTCCCGTGAGTGATTTCGCATACGGCAAGAGCCTTCCGTAGGGGCGGCGATTCGCCGCCCGCAAGGCTTCCCCTTGAGGGGAAGCTGTCGCGGAACGCGACTGATGATGTGTTTAACAAACCATATTGGATTACGGAACACGGCGAGCGTTAGCCTCCCTTGTCAGAGGAAACGCCGTAGGGGCGGCCGGTGACCGCCCGCGACCGATGAGGTGTTTAACAAACCATATTGGATTACGGAACACGGCGGGTGTTAGCCTCCCTTGTCAAAGGGAGGTGGCATTTGCGACTGTAGGGAGCAAATGACGGAGGGATTCATTTTTACAGAAAACCGCATATTACAGCGATTTATCGTAATTGCGGAATCCCCTCGCCAACTTCGTTGGCCCTCTCCCCTTTAACAAGGGGCGCAAGCAGAGCGTTCCCGTGAGCGAAAATCGTATACGGCGGGAGCCGCCCCTACGACGCATGCCGCAAAAGCAGCGATAAACATAAATTTACAGAGGTATATACCATGTACGACATAATCATAATCGGCGGAGGAGCCGCCGGGATGAGCGCGGCGATATACGCGGCGCGCGGCGGAATGGACACGCTTTTAATAGAAAAGCTCGCATGCGGAGGGCAGGCGATACGCACCTACGAGGTGGACAACTACCCCGGATTTTTTGACGCGCCCACGGGCGAGGACCTTGCAAAAGCGTTTGAAAAGCATATGATGAAATTCAATGTTGAGCGGGTCTTTGAATCGGTACGGGAGATAAAGAACGCCGCCGCGCCGGTAAAAACAGTAATAACGCGTAAAAACGCGTACGAAACGCGAACAATTATCCTTGCGACGGGCGCGTCGCCGCGGAAATTAGACGTGCCGGGCGAAGCGGAATTTACGGGCGCGGGCGTGTCATACTGCGCGACCTGCGACGGAGCGTTTTTTAAAGGGCGGGACGCGGTCGTGATAGGCGGCGGAAACACCGCATGCGAGGATTCGCTGTACCTTTCGCGGTTCTGCGAAAACGTGTATATGCTGAACCGCTCGAAGCGCTTTAAGGCGCAGAAGGCGATACTCGACAAGGTTTACGCGGATAAAAAAATCACGGTTTACACCGATATGATCGCGGAAAAATTCGAGGGCAGCGGAAGGCTTGAGCGCGTGTACGCGAAAAATACCGTGACCGGCGCGCGAGGGTTTATAAACGCGGCTGCGGCGTTTATCGCGATAGGGATAACGCCCGAAAATACGTTGGCAAAGCAAATCGGACTTAAAACGTGCGAACGAGGATTTATAAAAACGGATATGTATTTAAAAACAAGCATTGACGGGATTTACGCCGCGGGCGATGTACGGGTATCGCCGCTGAGACAAATCGTAACGGCGGCGGCGGACGGCGCGGCGGCGGCAAATTCGGCGATAAACTATATAAACGGAACATAAGGACAAGATAAAATGAAAATGATAAAAAACGCGCGCCTTTACACAATGGCGGGCGCGCCGGTTGAAAACGGAACGGTAATATTCGATGAAAAAATCATATACGCGGGCGCGGCGGACAGCGCGCCGGTTCTTGACGCTGACGAAACGATCGACGCGCGCGGCATGATCGTAATGCCCGGTCTTATCGACGCGCACTGCCACGTCGGAATGTTCGAGGATTCCATGGGTTTTGAGGGCGACGACGGCAACGAGGACACCGACCCCGTAACGCCGCAGCTGCGCGCGATAGACGGCATAAACCCGTTTGACCGCGCGTTTTCGGACGCGGTAAAGGCGGGAGTCACTACGGTCGTGACGGGCCCGGGCAGCGCGAACCCGGTAGGCGGGCAGTTTGCGGCGGTAAAAACGTACGGAATTTGCGTGGACGATATGATCATAAAAGCGCCGTGCGCGATGAAAATGGCGCTCGGCGAGAACCCGAAAACCGTATACAACGAAAAAAATCAAGCTCCCGCCACACGCATGGGCACGGCGGCGCTGATACGCGAGCTGTTCATGACGGCGGCGGAATATAAGGAAAAGCTTGAAGGATATGAGAAAGACCCGGAAGGGAATGATAAGCCGGATTTTGACATAAAGCTTGACGCTATGCTTCCGGTACTCAGACGCGAAATCCCCGTGAAGTTCCATGCGCACCGCGCCGACGATATCTGCACGGCGATACGCATAGCGAAGGAATTTGACATAGATTTCACAATCGAGCACTGCACCGACGGTGAACGCATAGCGGAGGTGCTCGCGCGGGAGGGCGCCGATGTGAATCTCGGCCCCACATTCGGCGACCGCAGCAAAATAGAGCTAAAGGATATGTCCTACGGCGTTTATAAGACGCTGTCGGAAAAGGGAATGTCGGTTTCAATTATCACCGACCATCCGGAGATCACGATCGAAAATCTGCCGTTTTGCGCGGTCATGGCGAAGAAGCACGGCATGGACGAATACAAGGCGCTTGAGGGGATCACGGTCAGCGCGGCGAAAAACTGTCGTATCGAAGACCGCGTCGGAACACTCGAAAAGGGAAAAGACGCGGATATAGCAATATTTACCGCGCCGCCATCCGACTTTGACTCGGTATGTAAAATGACGTTTATAAACGGGAAAAGGGTTCATGGCTGATAAAAAATTACCATATAAACGCACACCTTTTTGTGCAATGGGGAAAATTTAAGATTTTTTGCTAAAAAATTAACAATTAGACTTGTATATTTTCGAAGTTTGAGGTAAAATATGTATGGTTGGGTACATATCACGGTACTCAAAAAATATATTCTTAGGAGGAATTTCAAAAATGGCAGTTAAAGTTGCAATTAACGGATTCGGACGTATCGGACGTCTCGCGTTCAGACAGATGTTCGGCGCGGA
>CANQYQ010000020.1 GCA_947628155.1 uncultured Clostridia bacterium | reverse complement strand
GGCTTTGAAATTTTCAATGTGCTCATTTGTAATTTTTTTCATACTCAACAACTCCTTATTCGTATATTTTACCACAAGGGTAAAATCTCATTCGGAGGCTGTATTTTTGATTTATCATATTATACCCGTTTTGTCCGCACTCGAAATAAATGTCGTTTAACCGCGTAATTACGCGATTTTAGAAACTGTCGGACAAATTTTATCAAAATTAATTCGTTATACCGCTTGCAAAAACATACAATATGTGGTATAGTTGGCAGTGTAAAAAGTATTTTACACGGCAAACCAAGGGACACGCGGGGTTTTACAAAAAGGAGCGAACTTTATGATGAACAATTTTGTGGCGGAGGAAACGCCGATTTACGGAAAGCTGAGCATTATCAGCATGAGAGGGTGCGAAGCGATTACCGAACGTATCGACGGGTATCTGAAACGCTTTAGGACCTATGAGGACATTGACACCTACGTGACCCACGCGACCTGCCCGCGATTCGGTACGGGCGAGGGAAAGTGCGTCATTAATGAGACAGTAAGAGGCCATGATGTTTATATTATATGCGACGTTTTTAATTATGGAGTAACGTATAAGATGTACGGCATGGAGGTTCCCATGAGCCCCGACGACCATTTTCAGGACTTAAAGCGTATCATCGCCGCGATGGGCGGCAAGGCGCGGCGTGTGACGGTCGTTATGCCGATGCTTTATGAGGGCAGACAGCACAGGCGTTCGGGCAGAGAATCGCTTGACGCGGCGCTCATGCTGCAGGAGCTTGTAAATATGGGCGTATCAAATATTATCACGTTTGACGCGCATGACCCGAGAATTTCCAATTCTATCCCGCTTGCCGGATTTGACGACGTTCAGCCGACATATCAGATGATCAAGGCGCTCACGCGCGCCGTACCCGATGTGTCGCTTAATAAATTCGATACAGTCGTCATATCACCCGACGAGGGCGGCATGAGCCGGTGTATGTATTATTCGTCGGTATTGCAGCTGGATCTGGGCATGTTCTACAAGCGCCGCGATTATTCGAGGATCGTGGACGGAAAAAATCCGATCGTGGCGCATGAATATTTGGGCCGCGATGTAAACGGCAAGGACGTAATAATCGTGGACGATATGATCGCGTCGGGAGAGTCGATAATAGACGTTGCGACCAATCTTAAAAAGCAGGGCGCAAAAAGGATCTTCGTGTTCGCCTGCTTCGGGCTGTTCGTTAAAGGTCTGGAGGTTATCGATCAGGCGTATGAGGACGGGGTGATCGACAAGGTCTTTACCACCAATCTCGTGTATTCGCATCCGGGTCTGATGGACAGGGAGTGGTACTGGCAGGTGGACATGTCGAAGTATGTGTCGCTGCTGATAGATACGCTTAACCATGACGAGACGATCTCTGATTTGCTTAATCCCGTTACGAAGATACAGGGCCTTGTGGCAAGACTCGAAGAGGGAAAATAAGCCGGGATACGGACGCATATAATCGGATATGAAACGGCATACCGCGAAGCGGTATGCCGTCGTTTATTTGTATGCGTGTTCATAAATTATTCATAATTATCGGATTGACAAATGACGTGCAAGGTGTTACAATAAATAAAGTGAAGAGATGTATTTTCGGGGGAGCATAGGCGTGCCGCGGCGGCGCGGCTTGTGATTATCCTCGGTACAAGAAATTATTACGGCCGAAGCGGAGAGGATAGTCTGTTTCGGTTTTTTATATTATTGGGAACAGCCCATGGGAGGCGAAAAGGATTGTCGGATTTTGAGAATAGCGCCACGGAGGAGGATGCTGCCGTACAGGAGAATGAAACGACGTTTGCGGACACGGACGGCGCGGATGAAGTGGCGTTTGCGGACGCGGACGGCGCGGATGAAATGGCATTTGCGGACACGGACGGCGCGGATGAAACGGATCCTACAGAACCGGGCGGCATATCGTTTGACGATGACGCGGATGATGACGGCGGCGATTACATAGCCAAGCAAAAACGGCGCAAGTGCAGAAAAATAATAATTATATCGCTTGTGGCCGCGGCTGTGGTATTCGCGGCGGCTGCCGGCGTTATCCGGAACATCCGGAACAGGGGCGCGGATGATAAGGATATATACACGGACGCGGCAGTGGAGCGGCGGACGGTAATGAATACGATAACCGGTTCATCATCAATTGAGCCGAATGATTCGTATAACGTTATCTCCATGCATTCGGGCGATATAACGGCGGATTATATAAGCGAGGGCGGCGCGGTAAAAAAGGGCGATAAGCTTTACCAGTTCGACGATGAGGAAGCGAGAAACACGCTTACAAACGCGAGGAACGCGCTTACGAAGGCACAGCAGGCATATGTTGACGCGGTAAAGACGAAAACGCAGACCGTTTCGTCAAATGATTTGAATACAGTGACGGCGCGCGACGCAGTGGATAAGGCGGATAGGGCGTACCAGGACGCAGTAAAAACGCGCGCGCAGGCCGTTTCGTCAAATAATGCCAGTACGCAATCGGCCAGGAACGCGCTTGAACGCGCGCAAAACAGCTTGGATGAGGCGGAGGACGCGCTTGAGGACAGGTATGTGATGAGTGAAATCGACGGCAAGGTCGGAACGGTATACGTTGAAGACGGGGATAACGTCGCGGCGAATACAGCGGTGGCGGATGTTTTTGACGATTCATACATGAAGCTCCGGCTGCCGTTTAATGAGTTTGACGCGTCGATGCTGCATGAGGGAGCGGACGCGGAGGTCAATGTCGCGGGCGTGTCGGAAACGATACCGGGGACCGTTACGGAGGTTTCATCGGCGGCCATAGCGTCCGACGCGCACACAATGGTTGTTTACGCGACGGTCGAGGTCGCCAATCCCGGGGCGCTTACCGTAAATGATTTGGGAAGCGCTGTCGTGGACGGCGTGGCATGCGCTGACGCCGGATATTTTGAATATGCGCATTCGCAGCCGATATACGCAAAAACAAGCGGTACGGTAAGGCAGCTATCCGTTTCGGAGGGAGATTCGGTGCGCAGCGGAACACAGGTGGCGTTTATTGAATCGGAAACGCTTGAGAATACATATGAAAACGCATTGCTCGCTTACGATGACGCGGCGCTTTCGCTTGAACAGCAGCTTCTTAATAACGATACATATTCGCAGGATTCATCGGTTGCCAACGCGCAGCTTTCATATGACGACGCGGTCGCGTCATTACAGCGGCAGCTGCTTAATAACGATACGTATTCGCAGGATTCCGGCATCAAGAATGCCGAGCTGGCTCTTGACGACGCGCGGCTGCAGCTGCAGAGCGCGCAGGATGCGGTCGATGATTTCGTGGTTGAGGCGCCGATTGACGGAACGGTAGTGACGAAAAATGCCAAGGCCGGAGATACGATCGATTCGGCCAACGGCACGGAACCGCTGTGCATAATTTATGATTTGTCATGCGTGAAATTCAGTCTTGACATAGATGAGACCGAGATCGCGCTCGTTCGCGTCGGACAAAAGGCGAAGGTCACCGCCGACGCGGTTGAGGGCGAGTTTGAGGGCCGGGTGATAAAAGTCCCGGTGGACGGCGTGAACGAAAACGGAGTTACGACGTACACGATCGATATACAGATCGATAATTACGGAGCTCTTCTTCCCGGCATGAATATTGACGCGGAGATAGTCGCGGAAGAGGCGGCGGACGTGCTGACAGTGCCGGTGAACAGTGTTAACCGGGGCAATATTGTTTTTGTTAAGGATGACGGTACGCCGCATGAAAATGATGTGACGGATAAGCTGTCAGGAAACGCCCCGCAGAGCGCGAACGCTCCGCAGAACACAAACGCTCCGCAGGGCGGTAATGAGAGCGGAGCGGGTGATATCGCGGCTAATTTGCCGCGTAATATAGAAGTTCCCGAGGGTTACCGCGCGATCGTGGTGGAAACGGGAATAAACGATTCGGATTATATTGAAATAAAATCCGGACTTAAAGACGGCGATATGGTCAGAACGCTTAATACGCAAATGTCAAGCGCGGGCGCGTCGTTTGGAGATATGAACTCAATGTTCGGCGGCATGAACGGCGGAATGCCGGGCGGTATGAACGGCGGAATGCCGGGCGGCATGGGCGGCGGAATGTCAGGCGGCATGGGCGGCGGAATGTCAGGCGGCCTGGGCGGCCCGGGCGGCGGACGCTGATTACGGAGGTGATAGATATGCCTCCGTTGGTAGAGCTTAAAAATGTATATAAAATATATAAGATGGGAGACACGTCGGTGCATGCGCTCGACGGTATTTCGCTTACGATTGAAAAGGGCGAGTTTGTCGCGATAGTCGGGCAGTCGGGTTCGGGTAAATCTACATGCATGAATATTATCGGCTGTCTTGACGTGGCGACTAAGGGTGTGTATAAGCTAAACGGCAGAGCGATTACGAATTATACGCAGGATGAGCTTGCGGAGGTGCGCAATAAGATGCTCGGGTTTATATTTCAGCAGTATAATCTTATTCCGAAGCTTACGGTCATAGAAAACGTGCAGCTTCCGCTTCTTTACGCGGGCATGCGCGAGAGCGAGCAGAGACGGCGCGCGCTCGCGTCGCTTGAGCGAGTGGGGTTAAGATCGAAGGCGGGGAATTATCCGTCACAGCTGAGCGGCGGTCAGCAGCAAAGGGTATCTATAGCTCGCGCGCTTGCGGGAGATCCGTCGGTGATCCTTGCCGATGAGCCGACCGGCGCGCTCGATTCGCGTACGGGACGCGAGGTCATGATGTTTTTGCAGCAGCTAAACCGCGAGGGGAACACCATTATATTAATAACTCACGATAATTCCATTGCCGCGAAAGCGAAGCGGATCGTGCGCATAACCGACGGCAGAATTGTATACGACGGCCCGGTCGAGGGCGATGTGACGGTTATGAAGATGCACGGCGCGGGTGAGGAAGCGCCGGAGGATGAAAAGGCGAAGGGGGCGACATGATGCTTTGGAGATGCTTTAAAATGGCGGTGCAAAGCGTCATGAGCAATAAGCTCCGCTCTATGCTTACAATGCTCGGTATTATCATAGGCATAACGGCGGTCATAGCGCTTGTGAGCCTGATGTCCGGCCTGACGACCGAGGTTACGAGCGCGTTTGAGGAGGTAGGCATAGAATCAATTATGATTAATATTCAGGACAGGGCGAGCACTATTGAGCTGCCTGTCGAGGATGTGGAAAAATTGGCGGAGGAAAATCCGGACGTTATCGCGGGGCAGTCGCCGACGGTGGCAATGCCGGCGTTTATAAAGGACGGAACGGATAACGTGAGTTCATCGGCGACAGGCGTTAATGAGCAGTATTTTGATTTGGTCGATTACGAGATAGCCTACGGACGGGGCATTACATATATAGATGTGGAACGGCGGCAGAAGGTTTGCGTTGTGGGTACGTATATAGCGCAGGAGATTTTCGGCGGCGACGCGCTCGGGAAAACGCTGCAGATCACGGGAACACCGTATGAGGTAGTGGGGATACTGGAGGAGCGGGATGATTCCACAAAAGGCTCTAACGATGACTGCGTATATCTGCCGTATACCGTGGCGGCGCATACCACGCGGTCCGATAAAATTACAAGCTATGTCGTTTACGCGGCAAGTCAGGAGACGGTCGACCGCGCGAAATCGCTTGTGGAGAATATGTGCGGCAAGGCGATAGGCGACGATGATTATTATACAATAACGGCCATGAAATCCATTGCCGATACGCTTATGGATATCCTTGACCGAATGGAGGCGATGCTTATCGCCATCGCGGCCATATCGCTTGTTGTGGCGGGCATAGGAATTATGAATATAATGCTTGTGTCGGTTACGGAGCGGACGCGGGAGATAGGTATAAGGAAATCGCTGGGCGCGAAGCAGCGCAATATTCTCGCACAGTTTGTTATGGAAGCGGGTATGCTCAGCTGCATAGGCGGTATTATAGGTATAATAATAGGCTCGCTGCTGGCCGTCGGGGCGGGAAAGCTGCTTAATATGTCGGTACTGCCTACGCCTACGGCGATAATAGTATCTTTTACGGTGTCGGCGGCTATAGGTGTGTTTTTCGGATTTATGCCCGCTAAAAAGGCGGCGGCGCTTAATCCTATAGACGCATTAAGATATGATTGATGAGGAAGTGACGTAAAGTGAAAAGGATTATTTCATTTATTCTCGCGGCGGCCGCGTCGCTGATTGCGTTTGCCGTGACCGCTGACGCGGCGGCAACGAAGGAGGACGGCGTTATTGCGCTTTTGAAGGGCCTGAGCATTATGCAGGGTAATGAAAACGGAGATATGGAGCTTGACAGGCCCGTGTCGCGCGCGGAGTTCGCCAAAATCGCGATCGCCGCGTCGCCGTCGAAAAATACAGTGGCGCTCGGACTTAAGATCTCGCCGTATAAGGATGTGCCGTACACGGAATGGTACGCGCCGTATGTGCGCGCGGCTGTCTCGGCGGGATACGTCAAGGGATATCTCGACGCGACATACCGGCCGCAGAATACCGTTACATACGAGGAAGCGGTCACGGTGATGCTGAGGATTTTAGGCTATGCCGATTCGTCCTTCGGCGCGGCGTATCCGTACGGGCAGATCGCGCAGGCGCAGGGACTTGATTTGCTTGATGACGTCGGCGGCGAAATAGGTACGGCGATGACGAGAAGACAGGTGATGTATCTGGTGTATAACGCGCTGGGGGCAAACGTTACAATATCCTCAAGCTCAGGCACGGCCGCAAGCCGTGACAGCGGCGCGTCACAGAACGCTCAGGGAGCGAATAACTATTCGCAGCCGTCATCGCAAGGCTCATCTGTGACAACGTCCTCGGGCGCGTCAAATTACTCGGGTTCGCTTTTGGGTCCGCATGAGTGTCAAATGACCGAAAACGTTGATATAATCGCAGGATACGCGCAGGATACGTCGCTCGGCCGGGATAAGATTTTCACGTCCTCGGGCACGTATACAAAGGGGGAATTTTTTGACGATTCGTGTATCGGCATGACGGGAACGGTATTCGTTAAAAATAGCCGCGATATTATATCGTTTGTGCCGGACGAGGATTCGGATCCGCGCGAATATGAATCGTATTTTGTATATTCCGTGCTCGCAAATTCCGTAGTGGGTTATAGAGACGGCGGCTTTGAAACGATTAGTATTCCCGACGGCGCGACGGTTTACAGGAATCAGTCGCCGACCACATATTCCGCGGTAAAGAGCGGACTTGAAATGGGCGATACGCTGTACGTAAAGCGCACGGACGGCGGTTCGATAGACTATATTACATATGAGTCATCGACGATGGAGGGACCCGTTAAGGTCACGTCGGCAGACTGGCTTTCGGCAATCGGCGGAAATTCATCCACGACGGTTATGCGCGACGGCGTAAAGAGCGGCGCGGATTCGATCATGACGAATGATATTGTATATTACAGCGCGCCTCTTGATATGGCGTTCGCGTATTCCAATAAGGTTACGGGAATATATGAAAGCGCGTCGCCGACTAAGGACGCGCCCGTGAGCGTTAAGATTTCGGGCAGGGAATACGAGGTTGAGGGCGTTGACGCGTTTAACAGCCTGTCCTCGAGCGGCAGCTTTAATTACGGAGATACGGTGACGATATGCATAGGCAAGGACGGCGGCGCGGCGGGCGTCGTTACCATGCCGACGGCGTCCGCATCGGGAGCGGGTAATACGCAAAGCGGCGCGGCGGCGATAGTCGGATATGTTACGGAGGCCGGGCAGAAGCTGTTTACCGACGCGAATAACCGCGAATATTCATCGTATTATATAACGCTTGTAACCCCCGACGGTACGGCCGGTACGTATGAGACGGAATATAACAGGGCGAATTTCATCGGCTCGGTATGCTCGCTGACGCTTAAGGACGGCAAGGCGTCGATCGGCAGAGTGGAGTCCTCGGCGGATGTAAGCGGCAGGGTGTCATACGACAGCCTTACGCTGGGTGATTATACGCTGTCGCCCAATGTTGAGATTCTGGATGTGTCGCAGTATGCGTATAAGACGATTTATAAGCGGATTTATCCTCAAAGGATAGACGGACTGGATCTTTCGGAAGGCCAGATCCTATACTGTAAGAAGGACGCTATGAATGAAATAAGCGAGCTTATCCTGAATGATATAACGGGCGATATATATACATACGGAATTGTTCTTTCGTTAACCGGCGGGTCAAATGTGGTTGATGTTAACGGGACTCAGCAGACATTTGCTTCGGGCGGGAAGAAATACACGGGCCCGGTTAAAATATTTGTCGGTGACAATACCGGTTCCGGCGCAAGCAGCAGTGAAAGCGTCGGTATTACTCAGCTTGAGGCTTATCCGAACACCGCGTCGAAGCTTACATATACGACGGTGGATATAGATAACGTCACATACAGACTGAGCGACGAGGTCGTATGCTATGAGAAAACAATCGATACGCCGTACAGGAAAATCCCGATAGATACCGCGATAAACGGCGATTATGAAATCAAGGCGTATTATGATAAGCCCGAGGCAAAGGGCGGACGAGTGAGAATACTCGTGTGCACGCCGAGAAAATAGACGCGGCGTATTACGATAAAAAGGTTTACATAATTACGAAACCCCCGAAAATGGCTTATTTTTCGGAAAAATCCACGTTATGCACAGGGTTATCCACGATTTGTATGCCGCGAAAGCCGCATTTTAAGAGAAGTTATCCACGTTTTTATGTAAAGCGTGGATAATTTTATGTTAACTATGAGGGTATATGCCGCGGATATTTCGGGAAATTAATAAAAAATAGATTGAATTTATGGAAAACCCTTGACAAAATGGCTATATTTTTATAGACTATACTATATATAGATATATTTTACTGGAGGTACACAATGAACAATTCTGATAAGACGCTTGACAAGATTGTTAATCTCTGCAAGGGAAGGGGATATATATATCCCGGTTCGGAGATTTACGGAGGACTCGCGAACACATGGGATTACGGTCCGCTGGGTGTTGAATTTAAGAATAACGTAAAAAAAGCGTGGTGGAAGAAGTTTGTGCAGGAGTCGAAATATAATGTCGGCATCGACTGCGCGATATTGATGAACCCGGAAACATGGGTCGCGTCGGGTCACGTCGGCTCGTTTTCCGACCCGCTTATGGACTGTAAGGAGTGTAAGGCGCGTCACCGCGCGGACAAGCTTATAGAGGATTTCGCGCATGAGAAGGGCGAGGATATAGTTGTTGACGGCTGGTCGAAGGAGCAGATGGAAAACTATATAGCTGAAAATGATATCGTATGTCCCGCGTGCGGAAAGCGCAATTTCACGGAGATACGCGAGTTTAATCTGATGTTTAAAACATTTCAGGGCGTTACGGAGGATTCGTCGAGCACGGTTTACCTTCGTCCCGAGACGGCGCAGGGAATATTCGTTAATTTCGCGAATGTTCAGCGCACGACGAGAAAGAAGATACCGTTCGGCATTTGCCAGGTGGGAAAATCGTTCAGAAACGAGATCACGCCGGGTCAGTTCACGTTCCGCACCCGCGAATTTGAGCAGATGGAGCTGGAGTTTTTCTGCGCGCCGGGCACGGATCTGGAGTGGCACGCGTATTGGAAAAAGTACTGCATGGATTTTCTCCTGAATCTCGGCATGAAGGAGGAGGATCTCCGGTTCCGCGACCATTCGCCGGAGGAATTGGCGTTCTATTCAAACGCGACGGCGGATATCGAGTTCATGTTCCCATTCGGCTGGGGCGAATTATGGGGCATCGCGGACAGAACGGATTACGATTTGAAGCAGCATATAGAGCACAGCGGAAAATCGCTTGAATATGTGGAAACAACGACAGACGAAAACGGGAAGGCGGTTACAAATAAGTATGTGCCGTACTGCATTGAGCCGTCGCTTGGCGCGGACAGAGTGGCTTTGGCGTTTTTGTGCGAGGCGTATGATGAGGAAACGCTTACCGACGATAAGGGCAAAACAGATACCCGCGTGGTACTGCATCTGCATCCGGCGCTCGCGCCGGTAAAGGCGGCGGTGCTGCCGCTGTCGAAGAAGCTTAACGATAAGGCGGCGGAGGTATTTGAGAAGCTTTCAAAGAAGTACAGCGTCGATTATGACGACGCGGGTTCTATCGGCAAGCGTTACCGCCGTCAGGACGAAATAGGAACGCCGTATTGCATCACGTATGACTTCGATTCCGAAAACGATGGCTGCGTTACCGTCCGCGACCGCGACACGATGGAGCAGCAGAGGATTGCAATTGAGGAACTTGAGGCGTTCCTTGATAATAAATTAGAATTTTAAAATTATTAGGGGGTAAGAATTATGAAACTTGTTGATGAATTCAAAGAATTTATTGCAAAGGGCAACGCTATGGACATGGCAGTCGGTGTTGTTGTCGGCGGCGCGTTTACGGCAATTGTAAACTCGCTTGTTGACGATATCATCAATCCGTTTATCGCGTTTTTGGGCGGTCTTGTAACCAAGAGCGCAACCGCGGTAGGCGGCGGCGATATGGTCAAGAGCGCGGCAAGCATTGAGGAAATGGTAATTCCCGGAACGACTATCGCTATAGGCTCGTTTATCGGCGCGGTTATCAATTTCCTGCTTATTTCTTTTGTAATCTTCTGCGTTGTTAAAGCTATTAACACAATGAAGGATAAGATGGTCAAGAAGGCCGAGCCGGAGGAGGAAGCGCCTGCCGGCCCGACTCAGGAGGAGCTGCTTACGCAAATACGTGATTTGCTTGAAAAGCAGAAGAAATGATTACATAAAAAAGGGGAAACGTATCAAACTGATACGTTTCCTTTTTTACGCTCCAAATTGAATATATCTTCGCGCGGTTAGGTGTTACAGCCGCTCAAATACCGGGATGATCTCAAGCGGCGCGGCGGCCGTGATCGTCTGCCCGCCGTCATATACCGCGCCGTCGTGGATGCTTTTCCATTTGCCGTCCGGCAGGTATACCGCGCGCTCCGTCATGCCCTGATATAATATCGGCGCGACAAGGTATTTCGGGCCGAACATATATTGGTCGGCTATGTCCCAGCACATTCCGTCATTCGGAAATTCGTAGAACATCGTGCGTATAACGGGCGAGCCGTTCTCGCTTGCCTCATCCATTACGGATTTGATGTAATCCTTCATGCTAAGTCTTATGTCCAGATATTTTTTGAGAATTTTATAAACGTCCTCGCCGTAGCTCCACAGCTCGTTCGGCTGTCCGGTGTCCGAGAATCCGCCGCCGTAGTCGAGGTCGGATAATTTCGGGATATTGTGCGGGCCTCTGTCGCCGTGCATACGCAGTACCGGACAGAACGCCGAGAACTGGAACCAGCGTATTAAAAGCTCGTTAAAATGCTCGTCTGTCACGTCGCCGAAGAAGCCGCCCGTATCTGTCACCCACCACGGTATTCCGGCTATGCCAATGTTAAGGCCGGCGCTTAGCTGGTCGCGAAGAGCGGTGAACGTAGATTTAATATCGCCCGACCACACGAGGGCGGCGTACTTCTGCGAGCCGACCCACGCGCAGCGTATGAGGTTTACTATGTCCGTTTGGCCCTCCGCCGTCATGCCGTCGTAAAACGCCTTCGCGTGCGCTTTCGCGTAGCTGTTGCCGACCTTTAGGGCCGGGCCGGTATAATGGCGGTAATGCTCGTAATCATATGCGGAGTATTCCGGCTCCGCCTCGTCGAGCCAGAACATATCAATGCCGTTTTTGTAATAATTTTCCTTCGCCTTGCTCCAGATAAACTCACGCGCTTCAGGATTTAGGGCGTCATAAATAACCGTATCACCTTGGAAATCAAAGCACTGTATCGAACCGCGTTCCGTGCGTATAAACAATCCTTTATCAAGCATTTCCCAAAAGTTTACGCTTTTTCTGTCCACCGTCGGCCATATTGAAACCATGCAGCGCACGCCCATCGCTTTAAGCTCATCGAGCATCGCCTTCGGGTCGGGCCAGTATTCGGGGTCGAAGCTCCAATCGCCCTGACGGATCCAGTGGAAGAAGTCGATCACGATAACGTCGAGCGGTATCCCGCGCCTCTTATATTCGCGCGCGACCTCCAATACCTCATCTTGCGTGCGGTAGCGAAGCTTGCACTGCCATAATCCGAGCGCGTTTTCGGGAAATTCCGGTGCGCGGCCGACAACGGCGGTGTAGTTTTCGATTATCTTCTTCGGCGTATCGCCGGCGGTTATCCAGTAATCGAGCTCCTCGGATAATTTACTGTGCCACTGTGTGTAATTCGCGCCAAACATTACCTCGCCTATGCCGGCGTTGTTCCATAAGAAGCCGTAGCCTTTACTGGAAAGATAAAACGGCACGCTTATCTGCGAATTGCGCTGCGCCAGCTCCAGCACACAACCCTTTAAATCAAGATTCGGCTGCTGATACTGTCCCATGCCGAATATCTTTTCCTCGTCGCTCGCCTCGAACCGCGCGGTTATTTCATAATCGTTTCCGCTTACCGGCTTAAATTCGCGCGCGCGGAATTTCATGCTCGGACTGTGCTCGTTCGTATCGCCCCAATCCCGCATATATTCCTTTAAAATTGACGCGCCGTTTTTAAAGAACTCCAAATCACCGTTATTTGAAACGGTGCAGCTTATCCTGCCGTTTGTTATAACCGCGCCGCGCTCGTTTTCGCTTATCAGCGCCGACGACTCAACGGGCGAAAGCGCCGCGTTATTCCCCGTGAAATCCGCGCTGCGCGTCACTCTCACCCTGAGCGCGTCGCGTCCCCACGCTTCAATCATTATCGTTTCGTTTTGCCGCCGCGCGGTAAGCCGGCTTTCGTTTTTTGTAAAATACATAATATCCCTCCGTTTCGGCTGATCTTGAATTTTGGTATGATATAATTATATCATCGTATTTGCGCGTTTTATATAACAATTTTAGCGTTTATTAATACGATATTGACATGATTAACGCAAATTGACCATGAGGGCATATCATGGGCGGAGCGTTTTGTATTTTTATACCGCTCCGCCTGTCACACGCACGTTAACGGTTTGCAGATTTTCGATATTTTTTGTTACCATGCCTGTCTTTCCTTTCGCCGTGACGTTTTCCATATATATATTTTTATACGGCGCCTCGGGCAGGCCGCAAAGGTATACCGCGTTTCCGGCTATAGTATCCACGGTTATGTTTTTCATATAAATTCCGTCTACGGACGGCGTGCCTTCATCGACCGGCGCGGGGGTATCCGGGTCAAAATCATCATAGCCGTAGAACGCGTCGGCATAAATCGCGCCGCGGAAATACTTGGTATCGGTAAATTCCGTGCTGCGGTTTACGAGCGAACAGTTTTCGTAATGGATATTTTTTATATACGCGCCGCGTCCCCGCGTCGCTTTTATACTTGCGATGCTGTGTACGTTTTCGAATGTGCAGCCGCGAACGTATACGTCCTTTACGCCGCCTGACATTTCACTGCCGATCGCCACGCCAAAGCCATGCGTAAAGCGGCAGTTTTCTATAACAATGTCCTTTGACGAGATCCCGACGCGCCGGCCTATAACGTCCCTGCCCGATTTTACGGCAATACAGTCATCTTGGCTTGCGATAAGAGAATCGCGGATCACAACCCTTTTGCATGAATCCACGTCTATGCCGTCGCCGTTGAAAATGCCCTCGTAGCGTCTGCCGTTTTCGTCAAAGCGCGAGTGCACCTCAATATTTTCCAAAAGTACGTTTTTGCAGTATATAAGGTGCAGGCACCATGCCGGAGACTGGCGTATTTTAACGCCGCGTATCGTGAGGTTTTTCGTGTTTCTTATACATACCGTTCTGCCGCGCGCCCCCTTTTTCTCCGACATTTCCTGTTTGAACAGCGCCGCGCCGCTGCCGTCTATAGTGCCGCTGCCGTCTATAGTGATGTTTTTATACGGAGCTCCGTCCGTATTTATAAGGCTCGCGTAGCAAAGCTGGTCATAGCCCTCGAAAGGGTAACTCATGATTGGGAAATCGTCCGCGTCCTTGCTGCCGAGAAGCTTTGCGCCTTCATCTATGAAAAGAGTCATATCGCTTTTTAAAAATAACGCGCCTGTGACAAACGTTCCCTTCGGAACATACACCGTTCCGCCCTTGCCGCATAGATCTATCGCGCGCTGTATCGCCTCTGTGCATATACGGCCGTCGGGCACAGCGCCGTAATCGGTAATATTATATTTCATTGAAAATCCCTCCGTATGGTATTATATCTACATTATACAGCTCTTTTTGGGGATGTCAACGCTTTTGTTGAAATTGATTATTAAACAATAAGAATATTGTCGAGAATGTATAAGCGAAATTTATTGAAAAAAACGTTCGGTTGTGATACAATTAAAATAATATATTGATTGGGAGGTTTTTACAATGAGCGAGGAAGAAATTGTTGAGCAAACCATTGAGGCGGAAGAGGACGAGGTAACTGTCGGACAGGACGCGGAGCGCATTGGGAACATAAAAATATCCATAGATGTTGTTTCAACAATCGCGGGCGCGGCCACGGTAAGCTGCGACGGCGTATACGGCATGGCGGGATCGCTTGCGGGCGATATAGCCGAGCGTCTTGGCGCGAAAAAAAATCCGAACAAGGGCGTTAAGGTCGATATGAACGAAACTACCGCGTCGGTGGATCTGTACATTATAGTAAAATACGGCGTGCGCATTCCCGAGCTTGCGTGGGAGGTCCAGGAGAGCGTCAAGAACAATATCGAGTCAATGACGGGCCTTAAGGTCGATAAGGTAAATATTCATATCGAAGGCGTAAATTTTGATGAGGAAGCGCCGAAGGAGGAGTCGGAAGCGGATTCGGCTCAGAACGCGGAGGAATAATGAAAAAACAGACAAGAAGCGAGGCGCGGGAGGTTTTATTCACGCGCGTATTTCAGTTCGACGATATGACGGACATTGACGAGGCGGTATCGGACACCTTCGCGGAGTATCCCGAATGCGAGACGAACCGCGCATACATCGAAACAGCGCTTCGCGGTATTTACACTCACGCGGACGAGCTTGACATGATTATCGCGTCAAAGCTTAAAAAGGGTTGGACGCTGTCGAGGATTTCAAAGACGTCGCGCGTGATCCTGCGGCTGGCCGTTTATGAGATGAAGTATATCCCGGATGTGCCGCCGCGCGTGGCGATAAACGAAGCGGTGGAGCTGGCGAAAAGGTACGGGGCGGAATCGGACGCGCCGTTCGTGAACGGACTTTTAGGCAGCGTATACCGAGATATGAATGGAGAAAAGCAGTGACACAGCAGCGTTTAGAGCCGAGGATCGCGACGGTATCACAGATAAACGGGTACGTAAAAAAAATTCTCGACCATAATATAATTTTAAATAACGTCTGGGTCAAGGGCGAAATCTCCAATTATAAGCGTCATACGTCGGGGCATTTGTATATCACTTTGAAGGACGAGGGCGGAGTGCTTAAAGCCGTTATGTTCCGCGGCGCGGCGCAGTCGCTCGGATTTGAGCCGCGCGACGGCATGAAGGTCATGGCGCGCGGGCGCGTGAGCGTATATGAGGCCGGAGGCGCGTACCAGCTTTATATTGAGGAAATGCGTCAAGAGGGCATAGGCGATTTATACGCGGCCTTTGAACGGCTCAAGAAGCAGCTTGAGGGAGAAGGTCTTTTTGACGCGCGTTATAAAAAGCCGGTACCGCGTTTCCCGCGCGCGGTCGGCATCGCGACCGCGCCTACGGGCGCGGCGGTACGCGACATAATAAACGTTATAACGCGCCGTTACCCGGCGGCGGAGATTATGATCTACCCGACGCTTGTACAGGGCGAGGGCGCGAAGGAGAGCGTTAAAAACGCGATCGAGTATTTTAACCGCGCGGGGAACGTTGATACGATTATAGTCGGCCGGGGCGGCGGTTCTATTGAGGATCTATGGGCGTTTAATGAGGAGATCGTCGCGAGGGCGATATTCGCGTCGAAAATACCGATCATTTCGGCGGTCGGACATGAGACGGATTTTACAATCGCGGATTTTACGGCGGATCTGCGCGCTCCTACTCCGTCCGCCGCGGCGGAGATGGCCGTGCCGGATACGGCCGAGCTGACAGCGGGTATTAATATTACGCGCGCACGGCTCGAGCGCGCCGTATCAAAGAAAATCGAAAACGGTCTGCTTGTGTTAAGGCGCTTTAAAATGCGTACGCCGCGCGATAAAATAGAGGAATATTATCTGCGGCTCGACGGGATGTCAAAGCGCATGGAGCACGCGTTAGGACTTAAAATGAGCGACAGTAAAAAGTCGCTTGTATCGTCGTCGGCAAAGCTCGATGCGTTAAGCCCGTTAAAAACGCTTACGCGCGGTTACGCGATACCGATCAAGTCCGACGGCAGCGTTATACGAAGCGCTAAAGGCTTAAAGAGCGGCGATGAATTTTCGCTGCGGCTCAAGGACGGAGCAAAGGACTGCATGGTAAAGTAAGGAGATATAGATATGGCGAAGGTAAAAACGTTTGAAGAACAGCTCGCGGAGCTTGAGGATATTGTAAAAAGACTTGAAGGCGGCAATGTCAGTCTGGACGAGTCGCTTTCGCTGTTCGAGCAGGGAGTAAAGCTAACCAAAAGCTGTCAAAAAATACTCGGTTCGGCGGAAAGAAAGGTGAAGATACTTTCCTCCGAGGACGGAGAAGAAAAGGATTTTATATATGACGGCGAATGAATTTAAAGCGAAGCTCGGCGCGTATGTCAGTATGACAGACGCGGCTCTTGAGAAATATCTGGCTGGGGCGGACAACCCGCAGAAAAAAATATACGAGGCGATGCGTTACAGCGTGTTTGCGGGCGGAAAGCGGCTGAGGCCGGTTCTGCTGCTTGAATCATGCGCGGTTTGCGGCGGCGATACGGCGGAGGCGATGCCGTTCGCGTGCGCAATGGAGATGATACACACGTATTCGCTTATACATGACGACCTGCCCGCGATGGACAATGACGATTTGCGGCGCGGCCGCCCGACGAGTCATATAAAATTCGGCGAAGCAACGGCGATTTTAGCCGGGGACGCGCTTTTAAACAAGGCGTTTGAAACTATGGCGCGGAGCAAGTCGCCGCGCGCGCTCAAGGCGATGAGTATTATCGCGGATTCAAGCGGTACCGAGGGTATGATAGGCGGTCAGGTCGTGGATATGGAGAGCGAAGGGAGGGATATCGGCCTTGACGCGCTCCGTTATCTGCACTCGCTTAAAACCGGCGCGATTATCCGCTCGGCATGTACGGCGGGCGCGGTTATCGGCGGGGGCGGTGATGATGAAATAGCCGCGCTCGATGAATTTGCGGAAAATCTCGGTATAGCGTTTCAGATACAGGATGACATTCTTGACGTGACAGGAACGGAGGAAGAGCTTGGTAAGCCTATAGGCTCGGACGCCGAGCAGGGGAAAAGTACGTATGTAAAGCTTGTTGGACTTGAAAAATCCGGGACGCTGGCCGCGCGATACAGCGGCAGCGCCAAGGCCGCGCTTGCCCCGTTCGGAGACAGGGCGGAGTTTTTACTCGAGCTTACGGATCATCTTACGGGAAGAATGAGTTAAAGGCCGTGAATGCGCCGCGACAAAAAGATCATATGTTATAAAAAAACGAGCCTGCGGACTGGTGATGAGTACGCGAAGGCCCGTTTTTTTAATGATATTACGTTATTCGGCTGCTTCAAGCTCCATTGTAACCGTTGCGAAATCGCACATGGCGTAAGGTATTTTTATCCCTCTGTTCATAAGCAGCGCGCCGCTGTACCGTTTTTTTGAAGCGCGGTCAACATACGTTTTGTTTTCGTCAAGTCCGCGCAGCTTAAGCCGCGCGTCCTTTGACTGCGCGACGGCGAGTATCTTGCACGCGAAAACGAACGCGCCGGACTTATCCTTTGACACAAGCTCCCACGAGCAATAATTTCCGTCAAACGGGCTTTGCAGCCGGTATAAATCACCTTCCCGCACAAGCGGCTGTATGCGCCTATACGCGGCAATCTGAGCCTTTACCTCGGCGCGTTCCCCGGCTGTCATTTTCGTTACGTCCAGTTCGTATCCGAATGTGCCCGCGTAAGCGATATCGCCGCGCGTTTTAAGGCTTGTGATTCTCCCGCATTGATGATTCGGCGACACGGTAACATGCGTGGAGATCGCCGAAACAGGATAGCACATGGATGTGCCGTACTGAATCTTAAGCCGCGCGATCGCGTCGGAATCGTCGCTTGCCCAAATCTGAGGCGCGTACGCCAGAACCCCGGGGTCAAAACGCCCGCCGCCCGCGCTGCATCCCTCGATAAGAATATCCGGGAATTTCTTGGTAACCGCGTCAATTATTTTATAGAATCCCAGCGTATATTCGTGATTATAGCCCGGGCGCGGCATGTCCGTCATCTGCCGGTTCATGTCCCATTTGATGTACTCAATATGCGCGCCCTCCAGAACGGCGCTTATCGCTCCGATTATGTAATCGCATACCTCGCCTCGGCTTAAATCAAGTATATATTGATTCCTGATTTGCGCCGGTTCCCTGCCGGGAGTATGTACAATCCAATCCGGGTGCGCGCGGAATAAATCGGAATCGGGATTAACCATTTCCGGTTCGATCCACAGTCCGAATTTCATGCCTAATTTGTTTATTTGTTCTGCCAGGCCGTCAATCCCCGACGGCAGCTTTTTATAATTTACAACCCAATCGCCCAAGCTGCTGTTATCGCTGTCACGTCTGCCGAACCAGCCGTCGTCAAGCACGAACAAGTCAAGCCCGAGCTCCTTTGCGCTTTTTGCCATTTCTAACAGCTTTTCCTCGGTAAAATCAAAATACGTACCCTCCCAATTGTTTATAAGAACAGGCCTTGATTCGTGTGTCCATTTGCTTGTCATTAAATTGCTGCGGTATACATCGTGATATTCGCGCGATAACGCGCCGAAGCCGCCGCGGGAATAGCACAGAACCGACTGCGGTGTGTAAAATTCTCCGCCGGGAGAAAGCGTCTTCGCAAAGCCCAGCGGATTTATTCCCTGCCTTACGCGGAGAGATCCGAAACGGTCGGCTTCGGCTGCAGTGCAGTGATTCCCGCTGTATATAAGTGAAAAGCCGTACGCTTCGCCGGTGTCCTCGTCCGCGCCGCGCCGCGAGATTATCGCGAATGGATTGATCTCATGCCCGCTGCCGCCGCGCGCGTTCGACGCTTCCGCTTTTATGCCCGGTTTAAGCGGCGTTTTTACGATATCACGTTCGCGTCCCCATGTTCCCGAAAGATACAGCATTTCATAATCGCCTATCGGCAAATCAAGACTTGATGAAAACGCGCTGTCAATAGTCATTTCAGCGTCGGAGCGGTTTCTGATAACGGTGCTTCGCGCAATAATATCGTATTCGTCGAAAACCGTGTAAAAAAGGCTTGCTTCCAGCCCGGTTTTATCGTCATATAGAATAATCTCAAGCGTCTGAGCACTCTTGTTCCCCGCATACAGGTGCGGCATACCGTTTATATCGGCCGTTCCCTCGCGGATCTTGTACTCCTTTACCCGAAGACGGGAAATCGAGCTGCCGGATTTATTCATCACGCTATATGCGGGACAGCGCAAATCGGTGTAGCCGTACGCGGGGTATTCCTGAGGGTATACGTCAAGGGAAACCATATTTGAAGTTAGCCCGAGATTCTCCGACCACTCATCCTCCATATCCGCATAATCACAGTCGGGCAGTTTTTTCCCGAAATGAAAATGCAGTAAATCACCGTCATTGTTCTCAATCATTATGTAGCTTATGTTTCGCCCGGTAAGCTGAACGGTTTTTCCGTTTTTGGTAATCATAGCGCTGCCTCCTTGTTATTTTCGTATCCGTGATCACGGTCGGACATTTGCCGGTTAAGGTATGATATAATTATACTAAATTTTTATGTAAAGTCAATATTTACGGTAAAATACGTTTTTTATAAAAGCGCGGATTTAGGAAAGCCGAATATGTGAAAAAACTAAGACGGGCCGCGAGTCGTTCGTAAGGACGCCGCGACAATTCATAAAGAGGGCGTTGACGTTTCCGCCGCATACAAAAACAGCGTCCAAACGGGCGCTGTTTTTGCTACTTCTCGGGAATAAATTTTATTATATCACAAACGTCACAATTTAAAATCATGCACAAATCATTTATTGTTACGGTGTTGATCGGCAGATTATGACGTAATCTGTGTATTAAGCTGCTGCTTATGCCATGTTTGTTAATAAGCGCGTAGGTGGATATGCCTTTTGCTTTTAACGTATCCCAAAACGGATCGTAGCTTATCACGACAACCCCTCCCCTCATTAACTGATTTTATTATAAAATGTAGTTTACATATTGACAATGCTTAATAAAAAGACTATAATCTTTATATAGACTATATTTTGCAAAAAAAATTTAGTTACATACGGAGGTAATAAAATGAAGAAATTTATAAGCTTGTTGTTAATGATAGCAATTTGTGTTATAAGCACATTCAACCTAACCGCATACGCGAACGCACCGTCGGGCATCAAAAATAACGGCTTGGGCGGGATATACATAGATATCAATTCCGCGCCGTTTACAACATTTGCCGGATACTCATACGGTCAGTATGCGTACACGTCGAGCGGCTGCGCGTGGTATGCCTCGGCAAGAGTTAACCAGCTTACCGGAAAAGGAAGCACGATAAGAAGCGCGTCAAACTGGTGGAACAACTGCGAAAGCTACGGTTTTTCGCGCGGTTCTACGCCGAGAGCCGGTTCTATAATATGCTTGCAGGGCAGCTTTGAGCACGTCGCGATTATTGAGAAAATCGAAGGAGATACCGTGTATATAAGCGAGGGCGGTTTTAAAAGTGTGGGTTCGGCTTACGGGTATTGTCGGATTCGGAAAACAACTATAGGTAATATCGAAAGCGAATACAGAAGCTGGAGCGGATTGTCGCTTATAGGTTATGTCTATTTTGGCGGCGGAGAAACAGCATCACCGCTTACAGGAGCATGGGTTAATGTTAGTAGCAACTCGATATATTGTGAAGATACACTTACTTTAAGTTGGGGAGCGGTAAATGCAACAGGATACTGGATTGATATTTGGAGAGATGATACAAGCTATGTAAGTGAAAATATGGGGACTTCAACTACTTTAACTCGCAAATTCCCACCCGGTAAATATGTTGTTTACATAACTGCTACAAACAGCATAGGAAGGTGTGAAGGGTCTGCACAATTTTTTTCTCACATAGGAGATGATTTTTTTGCATATATAATTCACACGAGTTCATGGAATCATTTAACTTATGATAGCAACAGTAATGTTTCTGCTCGGGCTTTAACCGGAAGTCCAAAACAAATATGGCATTTCAAACGAATCAGCGATAATTCATATAAAATAACATCCGCTGCCGATAGTAAATCATTAAATGTTTACAATCAAAGTAATGCATCCGGCGCAAACGTAAATGTATCAACATATAATGGCAATAGCGGTCAAATATAGTATATATCTGGTGAAAGTGCTCAATATAAATTAAGAGCAAAATGTACAAATTGTATTTTAGATTTAAACGGAAACTCTCATAATGAAGGTGCAAACATACAAATGTGGGAAATTAATGGTGAAGAATCACAGAATTTTCAAATATGGAAACTTGATACAACCGTAGGAAAACCTCTCTTAAAGGCGAATGTAACAAATAATACAGTGGAATTTTCTTGGGGCACGGTCAGCAACGCGACAAGATATGATTTAAGAATTTATGATTATTATACAAATGAAACTATAGATACTCTATATATAGACGGGGAAAAAACTTTATATAATATGAACCTTCCTGCCGGGAAATACAACGCCGACATAGCCGGTTATAATGGCATATATGGGACATGGACTTTTAGTGATAAAATAACTTTCTCTGTCAACTCTACCCCCACGCCGACGCCCACCCCCAAACCCACGCCGACTGCCAAACCCGCGTCCACACCCAAACCTACCCCTACACCCACGCTGACACCGCAGCCGAAGTTGTTTACTTTAACAAACCACGGAGACAGCACCGACATAAAAAATATATCATCGACATCTCAAAACGCTATTGTAATTGTGGCGGAATATAATAGCGGACGGCTTAATGATATACACACATATAAAGCGACGTTTTCCGCGAATGAAACAAAAATGATTATGCACGACGCATCCGCGCGGGTATTCGTCTGGGACAGCCTCACCGGCATGCGCCCGCTTGCAAAATAACCTCGTTAATCCACATTCATATACAAAGAACGTCCGGCGCGCCCGGCGTTTTTTGCATATCTACATCCGCGAAAAATGTACGGCGGGATTTTCATCTTGCAAGCGGACAGGTGAGACGAGCGATTGAGCGCTGATTTTTATGAAACAAAAAAATCGGGACGAATCTGACTGAGTTCGTCCCGACGTGGTGCCGATGACCGGGGTCGAACCGGTACGAACTTAATGTTCACGGGATTTTAAGTCCCGGGCGTCTGCCAATTCCGCCACATCGGCGTAAACACTTAAATTTTACCGCATTTCGTGGGATTAATTCCATCTCATTTCATGGGATTCTCCAACGAACAGTATTATAACATAAGAACACCCTTTTTGTCAAGCAAATTTTACATAAATCTTATAAGCACCTGTATAGAAATCAATGATGTGAAACACTTTTCTTAAAAAATAAGATTATGTTCCCTTGTCAAGGTGGAGCGGTGG
>CANQYQ010000019.1 GCA_947628155.1 uncultured Clostridia bacterium | reverse complement strand
GAGAGGGCCAACGAAGTTGGCGAGGGGATTCCGCATTACATCAAATCGTTGTAATACGCGGTTTTCTGTGAAAATGAATCCCTCCACCATGCTGCGCATGGTCCCCCTCCCTTTGACAAGGGAGGCAAACACCCGCCATATGCGGTTTTCTGTGGAAATAAATCCCTCCACCATGCTGCGCATGGTCCCCCTCCCTTTGACAAGGGAGGCAAACGCCCGCCGCAAACAAAGTGCGCTAAACTATAAAATTTATTAATCCATATATCCTTTAGCCGTCAATAATTCCGCGAGGAGCACCGCGCCGCCGGCCGCGCCGCGCAGCGTATTATGGCTCATGGACGCCATCTTATAATCGTACTGCACCGATTCCCTCAATCTGCCGCAGCTTATCGCCATGCCGCCGTCGATTTCGCGGGCGGTCTTGATCTGCGGCTGATCGGGTTCATCCTTTTCCGTATAAACATGTATAAATTGCTCCGGTGCGTGAGGCAGCTTTAATTCCTGCGGCACGCCCTTATAATCGCGCCACATCTGTTCAATTTCCTCAACCGACGGCTTTTTTACTCCGTCCTTAAACGAGAAGAAAATCGCCGCCGTATGGCCGTCGGAAACAGGCACGCGGTATGTCTGACATTCGATCTGCAAATCGTTCGACGGTACGATTTTGTCGCCTTCGATTTTGCCCAAAATCTTATTCGGTTCAACCTCCGACTTCATTTCCTCGCCGCCGATATACGGAATGAGATTGTCAACCATTTCCGGCCACGTCTCAAACGTCTTGCCCGCGCCGCTGATAGCCTGATATGTCGTGACAAGCGCGCGGTCAATAGGGTATTTCATATTAATAACCGCCATTGCGGGAAGGTACGACTGCAGCGAGCAATTCGACTTGACCGCGACAAAGCCGCGCTTTGTGCCGAGGCGTTTCCTCTGTGCGGGGATAATGTCGATATGCTCCGGATTTATTTCCGGTATGATCATCGGCACATCCTCCGTATGGCGGTGCGCGGAATTGTTCGATACCACCGGGCACTCCGCCTTTGCGTAGCGGTCCTCAAGCGCCTTTATCTCGTCCTTCTTCATATCTACCGCGCAGAATACGAAATCCACCATGGACGCTATTTTCTCCACGTCCGCCGCCGCGTCCATGACGATCATGTCCCTGACGCTTTCGGGGATCTCCTCCTTCATCGCCCATTTTTTGCCGACTGCCTCATGGTAAGGCTTGCCCGCGCTTCTCGGCGATGCCGCCAAAACCTCGATCGTGTACCACGGGTGGTTGTGCAGCAGCGTTATGAACCGCTGCCCGACCATGCCCGTAGCGCCGATTATGCCTATTTTGTAATTTTCTTTCATATTATATTGCTCCTTTGCCTGTTAGTCATTGTTTTAAAAAATAAAAGACAGAAAGCCTGAGCTGTCTGCCTATAATTTCCGAAAATCCGATATTATATGCGATAGCTCTCCACCGTGTGTTTATGCTATGGTGACAGTCACAGCGATATTCTCAAGCTGTGCCCAGCCTTTTTTCCCGCGGTGGAAAATCGGCTTCGGCATTATTGCCTTTTCCGCGCGGATTTACGATAACCGCATATCCGCCGCGCGGTACTGATCAATAACGCGCCTCTATCTGTATTTATATTTATATTACCACTGTTATGAACATATGTCAAGGGAAATTTACCGCATTATACGCAATCCCTTCGGATAATGGTTTTTAAGCGTCCGTCCGTCCGATTTTCCCCAGCCGAGGACAAAGCCGTTATATGTGACCGCCGTCCATCCGCGCGCGGCGCACGGGAATGTTTCTCCGCGCATATATTTCTCCGCTTCATCGACAGCAAGCGTATTCCTGAAAGCATCCGCCGGATACGCCATAGCGAGTGCGTGCGACGGCTCGAACCGGTTCTTTTTTATCGTTCCCAGATGCAGTCCGGCGCGCACGACCTTTACGCCGGTCATGTCGATCCCCGCCGGAACAAGATACAGATTATCGCCGAACAGCATGAAATTGCCCTGCAGCTTAATATTCATTGCAGCCGCCTCAAATTCGCGGTACAGCGATAAATCGACTTTTTCCGGTTTTACCCGCGGACGTATCGGCTCAGTGTCGTCAAGACTGTGAAACAATGCGATGAAATGACCTTCGCCCGTTTCCCTATGCGGAAAAACGCGTTTTGTCTTTTTCAATTCCGGATCGTTGTCGGACCATTCCGGAACGCCGCAGGAAAGCATGGAAAGCGCGGGGATTTCGCACAGTTCAAAATTGTAATTGTCGAGAACATACGACGCGATTTGCTCATTTTCCTCCGGTGAAAACGTGCAGGTCGAATATATCAGATACCCGCCTCCGCGAAGCATTTTCACGGCGCTGTCGATTATGTTTTTCTGACGCGCGGCGCATGATTTTACGTGTTCCTCGCTCCATTCCGTGACGGCGCGCGGCTCTTTCCTGAACATCCCCTCGCCGGAGCATGGCGCGTCAACGATTATTTTATCGAAAAACGACGGGTATTTTTTCGCAAGCCGTTCGGGCGTTTCATTGGTCACAACCGCGTTTTTTACGCCGGTGCGCTCAACATTGCCGCTTAAAATTTCCGCGCGTTTTCTTACGATCTCGTTCGATACAAGCAGGCCCGTATTATTGAGCTTTGCGGCCGCCTGTGTGGATTTGCCGCCCGGAGCGGCGCACAAATCGAGGATAAGATCCCCCTCGTTCACCGGCAGTCCCTCTATTACGGCCATTGCCGACGGTTCTTGAAAATAGAACAATCCCGCCGCATGGTACGGGTGTGTACCGGAGATATCGTTTTTGTCGGCGAAAAAGCCGTTTTCGCACCACGGTACGCGTTCCATAGTCATAAATTCCGATAAAACAGCGCCGGCCGAGCCGTTCTTCAGCGTATTTATACGCAGTCCGGCGCGCACCGAGCCATTTTTAAGCGCGTCGATAAACATGCCGTATTCGCCGCCGAGCATTCTTTTCATCCGTTCCGTAAATTTGTCAGGTAAAATCATATAACGACCTCCCGTGTAATGCTGTGAACACGCTATAGTATACTAAATCACATTATATTTGTCAAATAATGCGAAAAATTTTCGGGATAATTTGAAATAAAATTTGCGTGTATACGCAATAATAATTCAGAGGTGCTGAAAATGGGAATATTAAAAAAGCTGTTTACATTCGACGATAACGGATATAAGGATGAGTTTATTCTCACGCATAAAATGCCGGCCGCGGAATACGACGTGCGCCGCGAGAGCGAGGAGGCCGAAAAAACATACGTATATAATAATATAGAAGAGAATCTTGCGTACATCAAAAAGCGGTTCACATATCCGATAAATAATGATGTTGTAATACGCGAAATCATGATGAAGGGCGGCCGCCGCGCGTTTATAATTTTTATTGACGGTATGGTAACCACCGAAAGCGTAAACGAGGCTGTTATAAAGTCAATGCAGGAGCTGCCGTATTTTGCGGACGAGGAAATAATTGACAAGGAAGAGGAAATAACGCAAAAATATATTTCACATTCGCAGGCGGCGGTGAACAGTGATTTTGACTCAATATGCGAGGAAGTCAATTTCGGAAGCTGTGCCGTGTTCGTGGACGGCTTTTCCACAGCGTTTTTGCTCGATGTGCGCGGCTGGGGGACGCGCCAGATTGGGAAACCGGAAAACGAGCAGTCCATTTACGGCCCTCAGGAAGCGTTTGCTGAAATGCTTAGAAACAACACCGCGCTTATACGCAAAATCA
This sequence comes from uncultured Clostridia bacterium, assembly GCA_947628155.1. Taxonomy (GTDB): domain Bacteria; phylum Bacillota; class Clostridia; order UBA1381; family UBA1381; genus 12844. The sequence continues at coordinate 19,137 of CANQYQ010000019.1, read as the reverse complement.
TCAAAACGGAAAAGCTGATAGGCGAAAGCATAAAGGTTGGCCGCGTCAGCAAAACACGCGGGATTTTAATGTACATTTCCGATATCGCGAACCCGGCGCTTGTCCGTGACGTGAAATACAGGCTTAACTCAATTTCCATGGATTATGTGATCGCGGTTGAGGAGGTCGCGATGATGATTGAAGAAAAACCGAATATGATAACATCGCAGCAGCTCCTCACCGAGCGCCCTGACCGCGCGGCGCGCGCGCTTACGGAGGGACGGTGCGTGTTTATATTAAACGGCAGTCCGCGCGCGCTTATTCTGCCGACGAACGCGTTTGAGCTGACAAGCTCCGCCTCCGATGATTATCTGCGCCTTCCGTACGCGAATATGACGCGGTTCGTGCGCTTTTCCGCGATGTTTTTATCGGTGCTTCTGCCCGCGATATATATCGCGGCGACGCTGTTCCATCAGGAAATAGTACCGACATTCCTGCTTTATTCCATAGCGGCGGCGCGTGAAAACGTACCGTTTCCCACGATTGTGGAGCTGTTTTTAATGGATATATCATTTGAGATGATACGCGAGGCGGGAATACGAATGCCAAGTCCGATCGGTTCGACGCTCGGTATAGTCGGCGGTCTTATATTGGGGCAGGCCGCCGTAAGCGCGCAAATAGTAAGTCCGATAATGATAATCATAATCGCGATAACGGGTATAGGTTCGTTTGCGACGGCGGATTATTCCTTAAGCTGGACGTACCGTATACTGCGCATTTCATTTATAATCCTCGCGGCTTTTTTGGGATTTTACGGGATCGCGATAGGAATTTTCCTTTATTCCGTATATCTCGGGGCGCAGAAGAGCGCGGGAGCGGAATTTTTATCGCCCGTTCCGAAAGCAAAATCGCGGAGCATGACGCCGTCGATTTTCCAGAACGCCATTTTTAAGCGGGAAAAACGCCCGTCGTTTCTTGAACCCGAAAGCAAATATGAAGAACCGAAAATCAGCCGGGGATGGAAAAGGAAATAAAACGGGCCCCCCGCGCGGCATTAGTGATAATTTCAGAAAATGTTTCACGTGAAACAATAAGGATTGGGTGAGAAAATGATACCGAAAAAAGAGTTTACGGGAGTATTAATAACAGTTATCGTTGTAAAAATGCTGCTGTCATATCCGAGGGAGTTGGTTTTAATATCGGGACAGGCGGCATGGATCCAGGTGATTTATGTATCACTTGCCGCTGCGGCGCTTACGTATTTTACAATTCACGTCTATTCGCGGAAAAGCAGCGTTATAGAGCTGGCGCAGATAATAGGAGGCAGAGGTCTTAGGTTTGCAACGGGAATACTGATATTTTTAATATTGCTCGCGAATTTTTCGTCCGTGGCAAGAGTTTTCCCCGAAACGGTAAAAATTGTACTTTTGCAGAATTTCAGCGCAGACGTAGTGATGATCATATTCGCGATAAGCGCGGGTATAGGCGCTTATATGGGCATACGCTCGATCGCGCGTGTAAATTATATGTTTTTGCCTATCGCGGGCGCGGTATTCACGGGATTTTTGCTTCTGCTCATACCGTATTATAAGATCGACAACATATTTCCGATATTGGGAGAGGGCGCGGACAAGATATTTTTATCGGGTTTTAATTCACTTTCGCTGTTTTCGGATATTATAATTTTAAATGTGCTTTTGCCGTACAGTAAAAATCTGTCCGAGGCGAAAACCGTCGGTGTGCGCGCGATCGTCATTTCGGCGATCGTTGCCTTTTTGATAACCGCGGCATATTGTCTCGCGTATGTTTATCCGGTTTCGCGTGATTATATCCTGCCGGTCTATCAAATGTCAAGAATGATTCATATTTCAAGCTTTTTCAGCAGATTTGAATCATTTTTTCAGTTTATCTGGTCGATATTGATTTTCCTTTACGCGTCAATTTATATTTACGCTATGTGCAGTGTGCTCCAAAGCACGTTTAATCTTAAATATATAAATCCGTTAATTTTGCCTGTTACAATTCTGGGCATAACGATCGCGGGGATCCCGTCTTCGGTCACGGACGCGATAGGACTTGAAAAATATGTAAATCTTATAGAATATCCTATCGTATTTCTGCTGCCGATCATATACAGTGTGTGCGTAAAGAGCAAGGAGGGTAAAGAATGAAATCGATTAAAGCGGCAATATGCGCGGCGGCGCTGATGCTTACCGTGCTTTTAAGCGGATGTATGGGCAAAGAACCCAACGATCTTGCGTATGTGGTTGCGCTTGGGTTTGATAAGGCGGACGCGCCGGATAATTATGTTATGACAATACAATTTGCCCGTCCGACGAACATTTCGGGAGGCAGCTCGGAAGGCGGCGGAAGCGGTCAGGGAATAGTTGAAAACATCGCGGTGGAGGCGCCAAATATTTACGCGGGGATCAACCTTGCCGACCATATAGTCAGCAAAAAGCTTACTCTTGCCCATTCCAAGCTTATAGTGTTTTCGGAGGAAATAGCGAAGGAGGGTGTGGGAGATATTATGGAAACACTCGCGAGGAACGAGGAAACGCGCCCGGATATTTTTCTGGCGGTGGCGACAGGCAGCGCGCAGGAATATTTGTTCAAGGTAAAACCCGTCGTGGAGGTAAATCCCGCGCGTTATTACCAGCTTATCTATGAACAGCATTACGCGTCCGGGATCCCGAAAAATACCGCCGGGGATTTTTATTACAATCAAAAAAGCGGTCTGCGTGACAATGTTTTACCGCTCGCGGGCACGGTCAGACTTGAAAATGAGGAGGAGGGCGGACAGCTAAACGGCAGCTCGGGCGGAGGTTCTGGCAGCGGGGGTCAGGGCGGTTCAAATTCCGACAGCGGCAGCGACCCCGATAAAACGAAAAACGAGCTTCAGAAAAACGCGCCGCCGACCGATCAGAAATTCGAATACCGGCTCAAGGATTATATAGCCGGACAGGTTGCGATAAATCAGAACAATGAAAGCGAAACAATGGGCATGGCGTATTTTTCCGGCGGCAAGGAGGTAGGCCGGACGGGTTCTCTGGAAACGGAGCTTTACAATATGCTTGTCGGCTATTTTGAAGAATCGTATTTGACGCTAATGTGCGATAAGAAAAATGCCGTTACGGTACTCGCGCTGTCGAATAAAAAGCCCAAATACGAGATCGACCGTAAAAATCGGCGCGTTACGATAACAATGTATTTCGAATCGGATTTGTATTCGCTCCCGACGGATTACCTTGCCGAGACAGGGATTGACGGATTTGAACGCGCGGCGCGCGAGGAAATAACGGCCGCGTCGGAAAAATTTATAAACGAAACGATACGTCCGTCGGGCGCGGATATTTTAGGACTGCGGTCGCGGTTTAAATCGTGTTTTCTTACAAATGCCGAATACGAAAAACATAAGGATGAAATAATGGACTATGATATTAAGGTCAATACGCGGTTTCGCGTGCGTCGTACAGGTCTTACGATAAAGGAGGCGGGAGAATGATTTTAGCGGCGGTTTTCGGCGTGTTTTCCGTTATCGCGATAATCCGCCTCGGCGTGTTCGCGCTTTTTACGTCGCGGTCGGGAAATATCGCGGGCGCGGCCGCGTTATGGGTCTTCGCGGTTATTATATTATCGTGTTTCGTATTGGCTGTAATACAATTGTAATTCTCTTGCTTATTTTCGGGGTATGTGGTACAATATATCCGGGAAGTGAGTATATGGAAAAGGAATTTACATGTTTTTTTACGGGACACCGGGCCATTGCGAAGGCGTGGTTACATTCTGTCGCCGAACTGACGGAGCGTGAAACGGAGGCCCTTATAAATGACAAGGGCGTGACCGATTTTATCACCGGCGGCGCGCTGGGTTTTGATACATTGGCGGCAAGGACGGTTATACGGCTTAAGGACAAATATGATTTTATAAAGCTTCATTTGTATTTGCCGTGCTATAATCAAATGAAAAACTGGAGTGCGCGTGACCGCTATGAGGGCAGAATGATAATGTCTTACGCGGACAGTATACTGTATGTGACGGAGGACAATTATATCACGGGGTGCATGCAGCTCAGGAACCGCCGTATGGCGGACGATGCGCGCTGGTGCGTCGCGTATATGACACGTCCGCGCTCGGGTACGGCCTATACCGTTTCTTATGCCGAGAGCAAGGGGGATATAGTAATAAATATAGCGGAGCTTGATTAGGAAAAATATTCTTTATATTAATAGCTGTTAATGACGAAATCCGCAAATTACGGTATAATTTGCGGATTTCGTTAATTTTATTCCGATTAAATTATGGACCCGCCGCCCGGTACGATAACATACCCGTGCGGGTGTGTCGGAGTCGCGGCTTCACCGGCCGGGGTTGTTTTTAGCCATGTTGATTTTTCGGGTTCAGCCGCTTTTTATTTGGAAGTTATTTTACATTTTTTGTTTGAACAAACATTACAGCAATATTAAATTTAAAAAAGTTTCACGTGAAACATTTACAAAATAAAGTTTTGTGCTATAATATTATAATATAAAATGCAAGAGGGACATAAAGGTAAAAAATGGGAAAAATAATTGCGGTAACAAATCAGAAGGGCGGAGTCGGCAAAACGACCACCACCGTAAATTTATCGGCGTGCCTCGCGGCGGCGGGCAAAAGGACGCTTTTAATAGACTGCGACCCGCAGTGTAATTCCACAAGCGGGCTTGGAATCGAACGCGGCAGCTATTCCTTGTCGGTATACGATTGCTTGTCCGACGAGGATAATATAAATGACGCTGTGGTAAAAACAGAATATGATAATCTTTTTGTTCTCCCGTCGTCCTCCGATTTGTCGGCCGCGGAAATTGAGCTTGCTATGGAAAGCCGGCGTGAGTTTTTTCTCAAGGACGCTGTTGATAAAATAAGAAATGATTATGATTTTATCATAGTTGATTCGCCGCCGGCGCTGGGAATGATTACGATAAATATTCTTACGGCGGCGGACTCTGTGCTTATACCGATACAATGCGAATATTACGCGCTTGAGGGTGTTTCACAGCTTATGTCCACGATCCGCGCGATAAAAAAACGTCTCAATCCCGCGATTGAGATTGAAGGCGTACTGGGAACGATGTATGACGGACGCACCAATCTGTCGATACAGGTGCTTGACGAGGTAAAGAAATTCTTTCCGGACAAGCTTTATAAGACGATAATACCGCGCAACGTGAGGCTGTCGGAGGCGCCGTCGTTCGGCGAACCGATTATCGCGTACGACAGGCACTCGAAGGGCGCGGCGGCGTATATGGAGCTTGCGCGGGAGGTTATAGCTAAAAACAAATAATATGCGGGAAGGGAGATCATATGGCGAAAAAAGGACTCGGAAAGGGACTTGGCGTTTTATTTGACGACAGTCCTCCGCCGCTCGAAAAAGAGCGGCCGCATGCGGCCGAAACGGATCCCGGCGGCGGCATAACATATATGAAGCTGTCGAAAATCGAGCCGAACAAGAAGCAGCCGAGAAAAAATTTTGACAAAGAAAAAATCGAGATTTTGGCCGCTTCGATCAAAGAAAACGGATTAATTCAGCCGATAATTGTAACGGAAACGGGAAACGGAATGTATAAGATTATAGCGGGCGAGCGGCGCTGGCGCGCATGCCGGAAGGCGGGACTAAAGGAGATCCCCGTTTTGATACGCGAGTATTCGGACGAGCAGGCCGCGGAGGTCGCGCTTGTTGAAAACCTGCAGAGAGAGGATTTAAATCCTATCGAAGAGGCGCTCGGGTATAATCTGCTCATTTCCGAATTTTCAATGACGCAGGAAACTGTTTCACAGAAGGTCGGCAAAAGCAGGAGCGCCGTCGCAAATTCGCTGAGGCTGCTCACGCTCTCGGATGATATAAAGAATATGCTTATAAGCGGTACACTTTCAAGCGGACACGCAAGGGCGATTTTGTCCGTAGAGAGTGAAGAGCTGCGCGCAGCGATGGCAAAGCGGATTATCGACGACGGATTGAACGTGCGTCAGTCAGAGGCGCTTGCGAGGCAGCTGTCGCGAAAAGCGGCCGTGAGGATAAAGCCGCCGCCGCGTTCGGCGGCGCAGGCCGCGGCATACGAAGAAACGGAGCAAATGCTTTCATCGGTTCTCGGAACTAAGGTTAAAATAAGCTCAAACGGTAAACGGGGCAAAATAGAGATCGAGTATTTTGGGAACGATGATCTTGACCGTATTATAAAATTACTTGGGATTCAGGGAGGAACAGTGTGATGAATATGATTAATGATAATCTTATTATGTTTGTGATAGTGGGCGTTACTTTTGTGATCGCAATAATATGCCTTATTTTAGCAATTATAAATTCATCGAAGATAAGCGCGTATATGGACTATACCGACGAGGGCGATCTCATGGGCGCGATAAAGGATTATTATGACAGAGTGGACGAGCTTGCGGGGACGATAAACAATTCCTCCGACGCGATCATGAACGAACGTATTTCAGGCTGTGAAACAGATATACGCGCGTCGCTCAGCAAAATCGGGCTTGTGAATTTTAACGCCTTCGATGACGTAACGGGGCAGATGAGCTTTGCGCTTACCATTCTTGACGCGAACAACGACGGCGTGATCCTCACGTCTCTTTACGGGCATAATTCCTGTAATACTTATGTAAGAAAGATTATTGACGGCAAATCGGATGTAAAGCTTTTGGACGAGGAAAAGCAATCGCTGGATAAGGCTGTAACAAGTGAAAAGAGGGCGGAAGAGGATGTCTGATACGAATAAAAACGAGGGGAACCAAGGCAACAACTCGCTGTTCCTTTATACCGCGCTGATATTTATCGCGGCGATCATAGTCATATTGTTCGCGTACTTTACGCAAGCGCATGTGGAACGCTCACAGCCGCAGACGTCGCCGGAGGCCGGAGTCACGGAACCCGCGCCGTACGATCCCGAAGCGCCGGATAAAACGGAGAACCCGTCCGCTCCGCAGGGAATAGCGAAAACCGCGGCTGATTTAAGCCAGGACAATATGGAGCTGCTGGAAGAAAACCGCGAACTCCGCAGCAGGCTTGACGAACTTGAACTGAGTCTGAGCGTTTACGAGCCGCTTGTTAAGGCGTATCATGCGAAGGCTAAGAATGACGCCGCGCGGGCAAAGCTGCTCCTTGAGGATATAGATTATAATTCTCTCACGGATGAGGAAAAAACATTATATGACGCTATAGCGTCAGATTTGCAATAAATGAAAGGATTGATATATTATGCTTGACATCAGAATTTTAAGACAAGAACCCGAAAGAATAAAGGAGGCTCTGAAGAAGAGAAATAACGACCTTGACATCGAACCGGCGATTGAACTGGATAAAGAGCGCCGGCTGCTTCTGCAGGACGTTGAATCCAAGAAGGCGAAGCAAAACGAGATAAGCAAAAAAATCCCGCAGATGAAGAAGAACGGCGAGGATACCGCTCCGATTTTCGCGGACATGAAAAAGCTGTCGGACGAGATCAAGTCGGATGATGAGAAGGTACGCACGATCGACGAGCAGTTAAGGGATTATATGCTCCGCATACCGAATATCCCGAGCGATAAATCGCCCATCGGCGCAGATGACAGCGCGAATGTTGAAATACGCCGCTGGGGCGAGCCGAGGAATTTTGATTTTGAGGCTAAGCCGCACTGGGATATCGGTACGGATTTGGGAATACTCGATTTCGAGCGCGGAACAAAGATTTCCGGTACGCGTTTCACGGTGTATAAGGGCTTGGGCGCGAGACTCGAACGCGCTGTGATACAGTTCTTTTTAAATACCCATACCGGTGAGAACGGCTATACGGAGATCATGCCGCCGTATATGGTAAACCGCGCGTCAATGACGGGAACGGGTCAGCTTCCGAAATTTGAGGAGGATGCGTTTAAGGTCGTAAATAACGGATATTTCCTTATCCCGACCGCCGAAGTGCCCGTTACAAACCTGCATCGTGACGAGATTTTAAACGGCGGTGATTTGCCTATCAAATATTGCGCGTACAGCGCGTGCTTCCGTGCCGAAGCGGGCAGCGCCGGCCGCGATACGCGCGGACTTATAAGACAGCATCAGTTTAATAAGGTCGAGCTTGTTAAATTCGCGCGGCCCGAGAACAGCTATGATGAGCTTGAAAGCCTGACAAACGATGCTGAACGCCTTTTGCAGAAGCTCAATATTCCGTACCGCGTTGTATGCCTCTCCACAGGCGATTTGGGTTTTTCATCAGCGTGTACGTATGACATTGAGGTGTGGATGCCCAGCTACGGCAGATATGTTGAAATATCCTCCTGCTCTAATTTTGAGGATTATCAGGCGAGAAGGGCGAATATAAAATATAAAGACGACCCGAAGGACAAGGCGAAGTTTGTGCATACGTTAAACGGCTCTGGCCTCGCGGTCGGACGCACCGTAGCGGCCATTCTTGAGAATTTCCAGAACGCCGACGGCACCGTCACAGTGCCCGGCGAGCTTGTTCCGTATATGGGAACGGACGTGATAAAGTAAAATTTACCAACACCAAAAATCAATTTTTTCGCATAAATACGCACAGTTATCCACGAAACGTGGATAACTGACGCGTAAACGGTGTAAAATTTTGTAAAATTATATGTAAACCGAAAAAACCGCACAGATATCCGCTTTTTTAAAAATGCGAATATACTTTTGACATGTGGATAACCGTGTGGATAGTGTGGATAAAACGACGAAAAAGCGAAAGTTCAAGCCAATTTTTTGAGGGATAAGTAAAATTTTGATATGTTTATAAATTTTACCGATTCTCGGGAGAGGTTTACATAACAGAAAATTATTGAAAACGGGGTCAAGTTATGCTAACACCGAGGCTTGAATGCATAGTCGGCCGGGTTCGCGCCAAGGCCGCTGCGGACATAGGCTGTGACCACGCTTATGTTCCGATACGGCTTATAGAGGACGGGCGGGCGGAGCGTGTCATCGCGGCGGATATGAACGCCGGGCCGCTCGGGATTGCCCGGGAAAATATCGGAAGGCGCGGCTTAACGGACAGGATAGAAACGCGTTTGGGCGAAGGCTTAAGCGTTTTGTCGCCCGGCGAAGCGGACGTTATAATAATCGCCGGCATGGGCGGGGAAATGATCGAGACGATCCTCCGCCGTGATGAGGAAACGGCGAAGCGGGCGCGGCTGGTGCTGCAGCCGATGAACTCGCAGTATGAGCTTAGAAAATTCCTGATTTTGAACGGATATGAAATTACCGCCGAGGATATTGCGGTTGAAGGCTATAAGGTCTACAATATCATCGAAGCTCGCGAGGGGCGGCGGCCGCCGTTTGAAAACGAATTTGATTATCAGATACCGCCGTATCTTTACGGACATAGGTATTTTAAAAATTTATACGATAAGAAAAAACGCGAATTTGAGAAAATCGTTCACGGTCTTGAAGGCGCGGCGGATCACAACAAGGATAAGCATGATTTGTACAAATATTTTTTGAAGGAGCTGAACGGTATTGAAGGTATATGAGATCGCGGATATAATTGAGAAAACCGCGCCGAGGTCACTCGCGTATGAGTGGGATAACGTCGGACTGCTGGCCGGTGATAAAAATAAGGAGGTAAACAGGGTTTTTGTAACGCTTGACGCGAATGCCGCGACGGTGCGCGAAGCGGTCTGCGCGGGCGCCGATATGATAATATCGCATCATCCGGTGTTTTTTGATCCGCTTAAGCGAATAGAATACGGCACGCCGGAGGGCGATATGATAAGGCTGCTTATTGAAAAGAATATCCCGCTTTATGCCGCGCATACAAATATGGACGCCGCGGAAGGCGGAATAAATGACAGGCTCGCGGAAATTTTCCGGCTGTCGGATGTGCGGGTGCTCGAACCGAACCCGGATGATCCGTCCGCGGGGCTCGGCCGCTACGGAAAAGGTACCCGCGAGATTAATTTTGCGTCGTTTGTTGAGATTGCGGGAATGCTGCTGAGAACGCCTGTCCGGTATGCCGGGGATAAGGAGCGTATTATACGCAGCGTAGCGGTGGCGGGCGGCGCGTGCGCGGATCTGGCGCCGGCGGCAAAGGCCGCGGGCTGCGATGTGCTTATAACGGCCGACGTGAAATATCATGAGATGATCAATGCGTATGAAAGCGGACTTTGCATAATTGACGCGGGTCACTATCCTACGGAAATTTGCGTCCTTGATATTTTCGCGGAGCTTTTAGCCGATACCGGACTTGAAATAATTAAGTCCGCCAATAAGGATGTTTTCGAATTTTTGGCATAAACGCGGAAGGACCGGGGTCTTTGCGGGATTTGGCTTTTTTCGTACGAAGGAGGACATATAATGATTTTACGTGAATTTGAGGAAAAGGATTTGGCTCAGATGATTGCGATATGGAACGATATTGTCCGAGACGGCGCAGCGTTCCCGCAGGAGGATGAGCTGACGGCTGATACCGGACGCGAATTTTTCGCCGGACAGTCGTATACCGGCGTGGCGGAGCGCGGCGGCGCGATCGAGGGTTTGTATATACTTCATCCCAATAATGTCGGCCGCTGCGGACATATTTCAAACGCCAGTTATGCCGTGAAAAAGGATTTGCGCGGGAACCATGTCGGCGAGGCCCTCGTCGAGGACTGCCTCGTACAGGCGAAACGGCTCGGATACAGGATTTTGCAGTTTAACGCCGTTGTAAAAACAAACGCGGCCGCGCGGCACTTATATGAAAAGCTCGGCTTTAAACAGCTCGGCACAATTGAGGGCGGCTTCCGCATGAAGGACGGAACGTACGAGGATATCTGCCCGTATTATAAAACGCTTTAACAGCCGGCGGTGACCGGGTTGCGTACCGAAACAAAATCGTCTCGGGCCTATGTTTGCCCGAAGGCGATTTTGTTTTTCTTTGTTTTGTTTGGCATGATATTTGATGCGCCTCTGTTTTCGTATAAGGCCGCGTCATATTCGCGCCTCGGCCGCCGAGAAACGACGTATGGCATATATTGTATTATCGATATATTGACGCATACAAAATACGACGGCACACAGCATAATATACAAACATAAGGCCGTGGTTTTGTGCAATATTCCGATATTAGAAAATCGCAGATAATTTTATCGGGATTGTTAAAAAAACACTTGCCAAACGGGGTGTTTTTGTGTTAAAATAACTATATGCAGAATATTGACACCGTTCATTTGAGCAAAACACCGCAAAATATCGTATTTTCGTGCGAAAAGCTCTTTACAGGAACGGAAAAACGGTGTATAATAAGAGAAACAAAACAAAACCAAATAAAACAAAGAAAAGAGGGAACAAGATGTACAAATCCGATTATGAAATCAAAAAGGAGCTTTGTGAGATCGGCAGAAGAATCTATAATGACGGCTTTGTCGCCGCCAACGACGGCAATTTTTCCGTTAAGATCGACGCCAATACATATTATGTAACGCCGACCGGCGTTTCAAAGGGCTTCATGACGCCGGAGATGATTTGTAAGGTTGACGGAGAAGGTAAGTTAAAGGAATCCAACGGTCAGTGGAGACCGTCGTCCGAGTTTAAGATGCACTTAAAGGTGTACCAGGAGCGCCCGGACGTTAACGCGGTAGTTCACGCGCATCCCCCGATCGCGACGTCGTTCGCTATCGCCGGTATTTCGCTTGATAAGCTTATCATGCCCGAGGCTGTTATATTCCTCGGCGCGGTTCCGATCGCGCAGTACGGTACGCCTTCGACTATGGAGATCCCCGAGTCGCTTGAGCCGTATCTGCAGGACTATGACGCGATCCTGCTCGCGAACCACGGCGCGCTGTCGTTTGGCTGCGATTTGAACACGGCGTTCTTCAGAATGGAATCGACCGAATTTTACGCGAAGCTGCTCATGTACGCGAGACTTTTGGGCGGCGAGAAGGAGATCCCGTGCGGCGAGGTCAAGAAGCTCATCCAGCTCCGCAAGGACTTCGGCGTTCCGGGCAAGCACCCGATGGAAAAGCTGTGCCCCGGCTGCTACGCGGGCGACGACACATGCTCGCTTTCACCGACGGAGGCGAACGAGAAGTACGGCGTAGAGTCGTCGGCTGAATATCACGGCTTCCAGCCGTTGCCGAGCCAGGTATGCCCCGCTCCGCAGAATAAGGACATAGAGGCTATCGTTAAGGAAGTAACGAAGAGAGTGCTTGAACAGTACAACAAATAAATCGGGCAAAAAAAGCGCGGACGCTTTCAAAACCCGAACGGGAGGCGGTAAGGTGAAAACGATAGACGAGCTTTTGTGCGAGGTCGCGAAAAAGCTTAACGTACCGCCGCCGGTATTGGATGATCCGCAAAATAAGCTGACGCTTTCGCTCGCCAAGGAGATCGCGTACGCGGTCGAATGCGCGGCGGAGCGGATGGATCTACGCGCGGTGATCGCCGTGTATAACGACGGCGCGAATCCGGTACTGCTCCACGCGATGGACGATTCGTACATAGCAAGCGCGCGCATAGCGCAGGACAAGGCGTACACGGCGGCGGCACTCAAAATGCCGACGCACGAGGCGTTAAAGGAATCGCGCGGCGGCGCGTTCGACGGACTGACGAACGGAAACGGCATACTGCTTCTGGGCGGCGGGTATCCGCTCATGAGGAACGGTAAATTATACGGTTCCGTGGGCGTATCCGGCGGCACAAAGGAGCAGGATATAGCTTTGGCAAAATTAGGAGCGGAATATTTCAATCACAGAATAAAATAAAAAGCGTTTTTGGGGATCCGCCGCAACGGCGGCGGCACATATGATTGGGCCGTTGTTTGAACGGCCGCGCGGGCGGCCGGCCGGATTTATGTTTTATGAGCGGCAAAAGCGCCCGAACGGCGGATTTACGGAAACATAGTAAAGGAGGCAGGAGACTTGGTAGACGAAGAAAGAATAAGTCAATTGGTGCGTGAGACGCTTGCCGGAATGGATTTATCCAATCTTCCGAAGCCTCGCCATCAGCTCGGGGTCTTCGACACGATGGAGGAGGCTCTGGCGGCGTGCAACAAGGCTTATACGGTTTTCAGACATTATAACAAAGAACAAAGAGAAAACATAATCAGCGAAATCAGACGTCTTACCCATGAGGAAGCCGAGATCATGGCAAAGCTCGCGGTCGAGGATACCGGCATGGGCAACGTGTACCATAAGACGTTAAAGCATCATCTTGTGGCGGACAAGACTCTCGGCACGTCCGACCTTGAGACCCGCGCTCTCGCGGGCGACGGCGGACTGACGCTTATCGAAATGGCGCCGTACGGCATAATCGGTGCGATCACGCCTTCGACAAACCCGAGCTGCACGATTTTGTGCAACAGTATTTGTATGCTCGCGGGCGGCAACGGCGTAATATTCAACCCGCATCCGCACGCGAAGCGCATTTCCGCGTACGCGGTCGATCTTGTAAACCGCGCCATATTAGCGGCGGGCGGACCGGAAAATATTGTATGCACGGTTAAGAATCCGACGATTGAAACGTCGAACAAAATGGTAAACGACCCGTCGGTAAGAATGCTTGTCGCGACGGGCGGCCCGGGCGTTGTAAAAATGCTTTTGTCAAGCGGCAAAAAGGCGATAGGCGCGGGCGCGGGCAATCCCCCGGTAGTCGTTGACGACACGGCGGATATCCCGAAGGCGGCGAAGGATATAATCGACGGCTGCACCTTCGATAATAATCTTCCGTGCATAGCGGAAAAGGAATGCTTTGTGTTAAGAAACGTCGCGGATGAGCTGATACATCATATGCTTAAAAACGGCGCGTATATGCTGACAGACGCGCAGATCAAGCAGCTCGAGGACGTGGTTTTGGTATGGTCGAAGCCGAAAAAGCCGGGCGATAAGCCAAAGCGCGTTATCAATAAGGACTGGGTCGGCAAGGACGCGAAGCTGATATTGGAGCAGATAGGCGTTCACGCTAAGGACGATATCCGCTGCATAATATGCGAAACGGAGTTCTCGCAGGCGTTCGTTCAGACGGAATTAATGATGCCGATACTGCCGATAGTACGCGTCGATACATTCGACGAGGCTGTCGAAATGGCCGTTAAGGCCGAGCACGGCAACCGTCACAGCGCGCATCTGCATTCGAAGAACGTTGATCATATGACACAATATGCGAAGGCTATATGCACGACGATATTCGTTAAAAACGCGCCGAGCTACGCGGGCATAGGCTTTAATTCCGAGGGTTGGACGACATTCACGATAGCCGGCCCGACCGGCGAGGGAATCACTTCCCCGAGAAGCTTTACGAGAATAAGACGCTGCGTTCTTTCGGACGCGCTGAATATCATATAAGGCGGTGTTAAAATGGCAGTAAATGAAAATGAGATCGCTGCGCTTGTGCAGCAGGTATTAAGAGAAATGACGGGCGGCGCGGCTCCCGCTTCGGCCGCCTCATACGCAAGGCCGACGTCGGCGGCTCCGGCTTACGGCGGCGGCGCGCAGGGCGGTATCCCCAAAACATCGAGAGTCGCGATGATGACGAAGCTTAAGCACTTCGAGATTCAGGAATACCCAATCCCCGAGGTGGGCGACGACGATATACTCGTCAAGGTAGAGGGCTGCGGCGTTTGCGGCACCGACGCTCACGAGTACAAGAACGACCCGTTCTCGCTTATTCCGGTAGTTCTCGGTCACGAGGGCACGGGCGAAATCGTAAAAATGGGTAAAAACGTCAAGGTTGACAGCGCCGGAAAGCCGTTAAAGGTAGGCGACAAGGTCGTTACATGTATGATTTTCAAGGACAATCCCGACATCACCATGTTCGACCTCAACAAGCAGAATGTCGGCGGCGCGGACGTTTACGGCCTTCTCCCCGACGATGAGTACCACTTAAACGGCTGGTACGGCGACTACATATTTATAAGAGGCGGCTCGACCGTGTTCAACGTAAGCGACCTTGACCTCGACTCGAGAATATTGATCGAGCCGTGCGCGGTTCTCGTTCACGCGGTAGAGCGCGCGAAAACCACGAATATTCTGAGATTCAACTCGCGCGTAGTCGTACAGGGCTGCGGACCTATCGGACTTATCTGTATCGCGGTATTAAGGACCATGGGTATTGAAAATATCGTGGCGGTTGACGGAAACGAGCAGAGACTCGCGTTCGCGAAGCGCATGGGCGCGGACAACACGGTCAACTTTATGAACCATAAGGGTATCGACGCGCTTACGGACGCGGTCAAGGACGCGTTCGGCGGATATCTGTGCGATTTCGCGTTCCAGTGCACCGGCTCGCCGGTGGCGCATTCGAACATCTACCACTTCATCAGAAACGGCGGCGGTTTGTGCGAGCTGGGATTCTTCATCAACGGCGGCGACGCGACGATTAATCCGCATTTCGACCTTTGTTCGAAGGAGATAACGCTTGTCGGCTCGTGGGTTTACACGCTCCGTGATTACGCGACGACGTTTGATTTCTTAAAGCGCGCTATCGCGATAGGACTTCCGATAAAGGAGCTTATCACGCACCGCTTCAAATTAGAGGATATGAACGAGGCGCTTGAAACGAATCTTGCCCAGAAGGGCCTAAAGATTGCGTATGTCGCGCCGTAAGCGTAAGAAAGGGATGTTGTTATGAACGACGCGGTAGGAATAATCGAAATGTTCGGCTTCACGTCGGCAATAACGGCCGCCGACGCGGCCGCGAAGGCGGCCGACGTCAAGGTGATCGCGATCGACTCGAATAAGCCCGCCAACGCCGAAACGGCGGAGGTGCCGCTTATCATGGCGGTGAAGATCCAGGGTGAGGTTTCCGCGGTCGAGGCGGCGGTTGACGCGGCGGCAAGAGCGGCGGAAAGCGTTTCGGGACTGATTTGCAAATACGTTATACCGCGCCCGACCGACGCGGCCATGAAAATGGCGAAACGCGTCAGCGTAGGTAAGCACAAGGTAGGTCACATACCCATGAACGGATAACGGAGGTATTTTATGCAGGCATTAGGTTTTATAGAAACAAGAAGCCTTACCGGCGCGATCGAAGCCTCCGACGCGATGACAAAGGCGGCCAATGTGGTGCTCGTGGGCACCGAGAAAATCGGTTCGGGACTTGTCAACGTTGTAATCATGGGCGAGGTTGACGCGGTAAAGGCGGCGGTCGACGCGGGCGAAGCGGTTGCGCGGACACTCGGCGAGGTTTACGCCGTGCACGTTATCCCGCGCCCGCATGATGATATAGCCAAAATATTACCGACCATTTAAGTCGGAAAAGGGCAGAAAGGAAGGTAATATAATGGCACAGGATTTTTCACTGGGACTTGTCGAGGTAAGCGGACTCGGTCACGCGATTATAATGCTCGACGATATGCTAAAGGCGGGCGATGTTGAATTTGTCGCGACCGAAAGAAAGCTTGGCGGCAGACTTGTAACGATAGTCGTGCGCGGCGAGCTGTCGGCGGTAAAAGCGTCGGTCGACGCGGGCGTGGCGAGAGCAAAATCGTGCGGCGATAAGATCTATAAAGCGTCGCAGGTTATAGCGCGTCCGCATCCGGAAATATTCCCGTACCTCCACTTAAACGAGGAGGACGACGCGCCGAAGGTCAACACGCAATCGGCGGGAACGCATGTCGGTGCGGTTGGCGCGAAGGCAAAAGCCGAAAAAACCGAAAAGGCGGCGGACGCACCGAAGGCGGCGGATACTGTAAAAACAGCGGCGGAAAACGCTGGAGCGGCGTCAAAGCCTCGGACGACAACAAGAAAGACAGCCGCGAAATCAGCCGCGGAAAAGAAGCCGGCGGCAAAAAGAACGAGAAAAACGGCGGCTAAAAAGTCAGAAAAATAATTAAGATCTTTAGCGCCCAAACGCGCTGTAGATATAAACAAAACCAAGTTAATCAGGGAGCAATTCCCAAAAAGGAGGATAAACAAAATGGCAGTAGAAGCATTAGGAATGGTAGAAACAAGAGGTCTTGTAGCCGCTATTGAGGCTGCGGACGCAATGGTTAAGGCTGCAAACGTAACCCTTATCGGAACGGAAAGAATCGGCTCGGGACTTGTTACAGTTATGGTTCGCGGCGATGTAGGCGCTGTTCAGGCTGCTACGGACGCGGGTTCGGCGGCAGGCGCGAGACTCGGCGAGCTTGTATCGGTTCACGTAATTCCGCGTCCGCATAACGACGTTGAGAAGATTTTACCGTCGCTTGACTAATGTACTTATTTTAGCCGTGGACAGCGTGTAACGTTTATCACGGCCAAACCGCAGTCCGCTGCGGACGCGAAGCGCCGGACGGCTGCGGGTGAATTTGAGATAAAGAAGTGACTGCCGCGAAAGCGGCGGTCACCCGATTCTCAAACCTTGGAAAATGACCGCGTGTACATATCAATCCGAAAATCGGGATTAACGCAGGTTTTGTTTTTGCGGCCTTTTCCTTGCTGCTCCGCAGACGGAGCGATGTAAATAATACCCGTCAGGGAATGGGAGTTTTGACAATGGACAATAAGTATTTAGAGGACTTGATTTCAAAAACCGTTGTTGACATACTTAAAAAGAAAGAGGAAAGCGACGGTATAAAGGTCGGCGTATCGGCAAGGCATGTGCATTTGTCGAGAAAGGATCTCGACGCGCTGTTCGGCGAGGGTTATGAGCTGACGAAGAAAAAGATGCTTATGGGCGATCAGTTCGCGGCGGAGGAGTGCGTAACGCTTGTAAGCCCAAATTTAAAAACTATCGAGGGCGTGAGAATTTTAGGCCCGGTAAGATCGCAGTCGCAGGTAGAGATTTCAAGAACGGACACGTTTAAATTAAAGGTTTCCCCGCCGGTACGTCCGTCGGGTGAATTAAAGGGCGCGGCGCCCATGGCGCTTGTCGGCCCTAAGGGCAGCATATTTTTGAACGAATGCTGCATTATCGCTAACCGTCATATCCATCTTACGCCCGAGGACGCGGAGAAATACGGCGTTAAGGACAATGATTTGGTTGACGTTGAGATTGAAAATTCAAAGCCGACAAGGTTTTACGACGTGCAGGTGCGCGTAAGGGCGGACTTCAATACCGAAATGCATATTGATACCGACGACGCGAACGCGTGCGCGATCAAAACCGGCGACAGAGTGAGGATTATTACAAAATAATCCTTCTTCGCGTATTTAAGAGGAAGAAAATTATGATTTTAGGCAGAGTATACGGAAGCGTTGTATCGACGCATAAGCTTGACACGCTGGTGGGATATAAGTTTATGCTCGTGCAGTGCATCGAAAACGGAAAGCTGATTGATAAATATCTCGTCGCGGTTGACGGCGTCGGCGCGGGAATGGGCGAGGATGTTATAATCGCGCAGGGCAGCGCCGCGCGCGTCGCGCTCAAAAAGGCCGATACCGTGCCTGTTGACGCGGTGATCGTGGGGATTTTGGACGAAAAACAGGCGTAAGAGGGGTCGCGCCTACGGCGCTCCGCCGAAAAACTGCGGTTTTTCGGCAATCTGTTAATAGTGTTGCGAAAAAAGTTCCGGTAGAAACTATTTTCGCTCTAATCTTTGGCGCGGCAAAGCCACACCAAAGAAATGCGACGCGCTGCGTCGCATGAAGCAGAGCGTTCCCGTTTGCGAAATCGCATATGGCGAGCGTTAGCCTCCCTTGTTAAAGGGAGGTGGCATTTGCGACTGTAAGGAGCAAATGACGGAGGGATTTATTGACACAGAAAACCGCATATTTGAACGATTTATCGTAATTGCGGAATCCCCTCGCCAACTTCGTTGGCCCTCTCCCCTTTAACAGGGGGCACAAGCAGAGCGTTCCCATTTGCAAAATCGCATATGGCGAGCGTTAGCCTCCCTTGTCAAAGGGAGGTGGCATTTGCGACTGTAAGGAGCAAATGACGGAGGGATTCGTGGTTATAGAATATCGCATATTTGAACGATTTATCGTAATTGCAGGATCCCCTCGCCAACTTCGTTGGCCCTCTCCCCTTTAACAAGGGGCGCAAGCAGAGCGTTGCCGTTTGCGAAATCGCATTAATGAACAACTGCGCGATAAACTAAAATCTACCGTAAGAGAGGACATAATATGAATTTAGCGGAGCTTCAGAAAATTGTATATGACGCGGGAATAGTCGGCGCGGGCGGCGCGGGCTTCCCGACGCACCGGAAATTTTCGGATAAGGTCGAGCAGATAGTCGTAAACGCGGCGGAATGTGAACCGCTTATGATGGTTGACCATCATAT